>JAMWDF010000128.1 GCA_023818865.1 Candidatus Omnitrophota bacterium | reverse complement strand
TGTGCACGGTTTAGTTACTGATACTTTGAAAAAAGAAATCGAGAGCGATGACCCGCCCAAAGTAGTTTATGCAATTGGTCCACTACCAATGATGAAATTCGTCTCCAAACTAACCAAGGAATATAACATCCCCACATGGGTAAGCCTCAACTCTATCATGGTAGATGGCACGGGAATGTGTGGAGGATGTCGAGTTACCGTAGGTGGAGAGCAAAAGTTCACTTGTGTGGACGGCCCTGAGTTTGATGGTCATCTGGTTGATTTCGATGAACTTGGTAAAAGGCTTGCCTTCTATCGTGAGCAGGAAGCCATTGCTAGGAACTTATACGAAGAATCCGAAGAACATCGCTGTGCTTGTAAAGGAGCTTGAAATATGGCGGAAGAGACTAAAAAGAAAAAGGGAGCCCCGGACACCCGGCAAAATTTTTTCCATTGAATTGGCAATAATCGGTTCGGTCTCCTCCACTAAAGAGCATGCCTGAAGAAGGTCCCTCATTTCACTTAGAAAGGTATTCTGCCGACTGCGACTTTCCAGCCGGGTTACCAGGGTAGAAAGTCGCTGGTTTGTTTCTTCCAGCTGAACCTCGGTTTTCAACCTCTCGTTTTCCAAGAGGAAAAGAGTTTTGGCATTCCACCAGGTAAGAAAACAGAAGACAGTAATGGTGGCTATAGCCATCAAGGTTAAAGATTCTGCTCCGGAAATGTATCTGGCGGTTGTCGCCCAAGCAATTAACCAGCGCAGAACAAAGGGAATGGCCATAGCCAACGGAAGAAGTCTCCTGGCCACAGTGCCTGCAAACCCAGCCCGAGAAACCACTGTCATTATCCCCTTTTCCGGACGAGAAAAAATTAGACCAAAGCCGAGAATGATAAAGGCTGAAGTAACCAAGAGGTCCGGCTGCGTCTGAGAAAGGAAGTTGCTTTCCTGCCTCCCAGGAGAGTAACCCAAAAAATTAACCAGAGCGATAACAATGGCCAGCCAGGCGATTACCTGAGCGCTACCTGCCCAGGCCTCATTCCGAAGAAGAAAAAGGCTTATCCCTAGAAGGAAAATGTAACTAGCGGTGACGAGGGCCATCTTTTCTGTTCTGGCTGCCTCGCCAAAAATTGAAGAAAGACCCAGCATCAACCGATTGATGATATTCACCTGACCGATGGCTTCAAGAAGCGGCAGAATTCCAGTAAGAATTACTCCTAAGGAGCAAATCAAAACCACCGAATTGGTAGACCGAGCAGAAGATTGCCTGGTGGCAAACCACAAACCGGTTCCGGTCATAAGCAGCGCCAACGCAGTATCAGCCCGAATTAGTTCCAGATAGCGCAGGATGTTCTGAATCGGAGAAAGGGGATAGGACCACCCTAAAAGGATGGTTGCCCCGGCGATGATACCCATTACTCCAGCAGCCCGGGCAAAAGAAAGAAGGGAAGCTACCACCAACCGGTCAGTGGCTCCGCTTTCGGCTTTTTTGCTGGCCGATGAGATACTCTCCACAAGTTAAATTTTACGTCCTCTTTGAAGCAAAGTAAAATTAGGTATCGCAGGTTAGCCCATGCCTCTGGCTCCGGAAAGACCACTATGACCCGGCGAGAGAGAATTATAGCGGCCCTGGAACATTTAACGCCAGACAGAATCCCGATTGACTTAGGCGGGATGGACTCCACGGGTATCACAGGTATCGCTTACCGAAAGCTCAAGCAATACTTAGGACTAATTGAAACGCCAGTGTTAGTCTGGGAACCATCTCAGCAACTAGCTATGGTAGAAATCCCAGTTTTGGAAAGAATCGGGGCTTGCGTGTTACCGATCTTCCCTCAATCTCTCCACTGGAAAAAAGCCTTTTTACCGGACGGGAGTATTTGTCAGGTGCCTTCCCGCTGGCAGCCTTATCTTCAGCCGGATGGTTCAGAAGTCATCCTTGACGAAAATGGGCAAGTAACATTGCGTCGGCCAACGAATGGTCATTACTTTGAAGTGGCTAATTTCCCGCTTCAAGGAGCAAAAACAGTTCGGGATATAGAAAAAAACAGACATCTTCTAGAAAGGTTTGACCTTTTTACTTTAGCCGATGAAACCTATGAGGAAATGGGGAAAAGAGCCGGCCGGCTTTATCAAGAAACTGATTTTGCCTTGATGGGTAATTTCTCTGTCCATCTTTTTGCGGCTGGTCAGCTACTCCGCGGCTTTGAACAGTTTCTGATAGACCTGGCTACTGATTCACCCCTGGCTCATTGTTTGCTGGAAAATCTTGTTTCCATCTATACCGAGCGGTTTGACCGGTTTCAAAAAGCGGTGGGTTGTTACGTCCAGGTGATTAATGTCAATGACGACTTAGGCATGCAGGAAGGCCCTCTTCTTTCGCCCTCACTTTATCGCCGGACAATTAAGCGATACCAGCAATCGCTCTACCAGCATATCCGGAAAAATTCTAAAGCAAAACTCTTTCTTCACACTGACGGTTCTGTCTACCAGATTTTGCCTGACCTGATTGATATAGGCGTTCAGGTCCTTAATCCCATCCAGTTTTCTTGCCGGGACATGGAACTGAGAAAACTGAAAAAAAAGTTTGGGAAAGACCTTGTTTTCTGGGGCGGGGGATGCGACACTCAGAAGATTCTTCCTTTTGCTACTCCTGACGAAGTCCGCCAGCATGTAACTGAATGTATCTCTGTTCTTGCCCCAGAAGGTGGTTTTGTTTTCTCCCAGGTGCATAATATTCAGCCGGATGTCCCTCCGGAAAACATTATGGCGATGTACCAAGCTGTCCACGATTGGAAAGGTTAAGAAACTCAGTGTTTCCTCAGGTCTTTCTTCAAAATTTTCCCCGTTGGTGTCTTTGGCAGTTGGGAGACAAATTCAACAATCACTGGAACCTCATGGCGGCCAAGGTACTGCCGGCAGAAACGAATAATTTCCGCCCGGGAAACCACCATTCCTGGCTTTAACACCAGGACGGCCCGGGGGACTTCGCCATGTAACGGATGGGGATGGCCTACCACCGCCGCCTCAGCCACCGCTGGATGCCGGTAAAGAACTTCTTCTACCATCCGGGGATAAACATTCAGGCCGTTGACTATGATCATATCCTTCTTCCGGTCCACTATGAAAAAATATCCGTCTTGGTCCCGGTAGCCCAGATCACCTGTTCGGAAGTACTCCCCAAAAAATGATTGTCTGGTTTCTTCCTCCCGGTGGAGGTATCCTTTCATAACATTTTCACCCCTAACTATAATCTCGCCAATTTGGCCGTCGGGTAACTCTTTCCCTGTTTCATCCACTATCTTCATTTCTACTCCGGAAATGGGTAACCCAATAGAACCTGGTTTTCTCCTGCCCCCAACCGGATTGACCGCGGTCACCGGTGAACACTCTGTTGGCCCATCCCCTTCATAAATCAGCACTCCATATTGTTTCTCAAACTTCTCCATGACCTCAATGGGTAAAGGTGCCCCGCCAGAAATACAGAAGCGTAGAGAAGAAAAGTCCGGCCGCTGCTCCCCAGGTATTTGGGACAAAAGAAAGTACATAGAGGGCACCCCCATGAACACAGTCGCTCTTACATTCTTAATTGTCCTGGCCACCTCTTCTGGCGAAAAACGAGGTAAAGCCACGATGGTCGCTCCTAAAGCCAGAGGAACCAGCATACAGGCAGTGGCTCCGAAGGCGTGGAACAGCGGCAAGACAGCGACAAAAATGTCTTCTTGCCTTAAAGGCAAGGTGTTAACAATGGAGTTGACATTGAAAAGAAGATTGCGGTGAGTAAGCATTGCTCCCTTTGGTTGACCAGTTGTACCGGAGGTGTAAAGAATCGCCGCTACATCTTTAACCTGATTCAGAGAAGGAATCTTCACCGGGGGACAGGGCCGGCCAATAACCTCTTCCACGGAAAAAAGACCTTTTTCGCCAGAGGCCCCAGCCACCAGAAGACAGTTCAGTGAGGGAATGCGGTCTTTCAATGTTGCCATGTTTACCCCAGCGGCTGACCAGTAGATAACTGCCTTAACCTCGGCATCATTCAGGATATAGACTACCTCTTCTGGGCTGAGAAGGAGATTTATCGGAACTACTGAGGCTCCAACTTGTAAGATTCCCATGTAGGCAACAATAAACAACGGGGAATTAGGACAGGAAAGACCGACCCGCTCACCCGGACCAATCCCTTGCTCTTTTAAAAAAGCAGCCAGACTGTTGGCCATCTGTTGTAAACAAGCATAGGAAATTGACTTCCCTTGATAGATGACTGCCGTTCTTGTAGGAAACTTCTCTGCACTCCGGAGTAGCAAGTAACCAAGGGAAGAACATAGCTGGCAAAGATTCTCCATGGTTTACCTCCGAATGACAAATGATCTGGCGGCCTCATACATTGCCAGAATATTCTCCAACGGAGTGGATAACTGGAGATTATGAGTGGAACAAAGAATATATCCTCCCTGGCTGCCTAATTGAGTAATCCGTTCGGTTACCTCCCGCCGGACATCTTCTGGGGTGCCAAATGACAGGGTCTGTTGAATATCAATCCCACCATGAAAACACAGATATCGGCCAAATTCCTTTTTTAATTCAGCCGGGTTCATTCCGGCTGCCCGGACCTGAATCGGGTTGAGAACATCCACGCCGGCTTCAATCAAATTAGGAATCATTGGCCGGATAGCCCCACAGCAATGAAACATTACTTTCACTCCGAAACGATGAACCAGAGAGAAATATTTTTTCAGGTATGGCAGCCCCAGACGGCTCAATATTTCCGGAGAAGCCAACAATGATTCCTGGGTTCCCAGGTCATCTCCAACCAGCACCATATCCACTTGCCCTGAAACACTCGTCAGTACCCGCCGGAGCACTTCCAGGTAAAAATGGCTGACATGTTCAAAGATGGCTTCCACCAGAACTGGCCGGAGGACAAGGTCAATCATCAGTTTTTCCATTCCACACAGGTAAATCCCCTGGTGCAGCACACTGGGTCGGTTGGTCCTTTCCGCTGAAACTACCACGGCCCACCGCTGATAATCAGAAACAGCTGAAACCAGCCCTGAATAGTCATACCAGTCCGGATCAGGCCAGGAAAACTTTTCTATCTCCTTGACACTTTCTGCCTGACTGAGTGGGGCATAGGAAACCTCGTTATATTTCGGGTCCCGTCTGATTCCCCAGATATCCTCCCTGCTTCCGTCAGAAAAAGTTCTGAGAGCTGGTCCGGTATACCGGGGGAAAACGTACCGCAAGTCAATATTCAGATAGTCAAGAAGAGCGGCTAATGAAGGCAATTGGAGATGCTGTCTCAATTCTTCTGCTACTTTGGGCACGGCCCAGAAATCACATGGTACCCGGTCTGCTTCCCGGTGATTTAAAACATATAAAACTCTTTCCCGACTATCCATCACTTATCTCGGGAACGAACCATCACTAACAACATTTTCATTCTTTCTACCGCTCCAACCTTATGTGGCTTCTTGGCTGGGAGGACCAAGAAATCCCCCTTTTTCAAAACATAGCATTGCTGCCCGAGGCTAATTTCTGCCTTGCCCTCAAGTATCACGACCAGTGCCTCAAATGGTGACATATGCTCGCTTAAACCTTCGCCTCGATCAAAGGCAAAGACAGTGACCGTACCTGTTTTCTTTTCCAGAATGGTCCGGCTGACTACTGTCTTTTTCTGATATGACAGAACCTTCAGTAAATTTTCCGCCTCTAACAGTTCTCCGCTCATCTTCCCTCCTGTTTAATTTTCTGATATGACAGAACCTTCAGTAAATTTTCCGCCCTACATGTCTTTGCTCCTTTTTTCATTCTTTTATCCTTTCACTTTTCAATTTTCTGTCAGGCCAGACTTACTTTAGTTTCTGTTCCAACGAACGCTTTTCCCAAGGTGAAATTCTCATTCTCCGCACGACCTGCCGGAAGAACTCTATCGTTCGGTCATAGGTGAGCCGGTCAACCGGATAAGGAGTACCGTCTTTACCCCCATGAGCAAATGAATACCTGGCTGGGTCAACATAAGAGGGAGCAGCGCCATAGATTACCTCAGAAACCAGACTTAAAGCCCGGACGGTTTTGGGACCAACTCCAGGAAGAGCTAC
The DNA here is from genome assembly GCA_023818865.1 of Candidatus Omnitrophota bacterium. Taxonomy (GTDB): domain Bacteria; phylum Ratteibacteria; class UBA8468; order B48-G9; family DSTR01; genus JAMWDF01. Next base: position 658 of record JAMWDF010000128.1, on the reverse strand, counting down.
CAGCCGTTCATAATTGTCCGGCCTTGCCTGACACAACTGCCAAAGGATTTTTTCCAGGTATCGGTTATGGAGAAAATTTTCTCCGGTTACTGGATGGTCAGTAAACTCAACCGGAAAAAGTTCCAGAGCTACCATCTCAGCATTCTCTGAAGCCACCGCCACCATTTGGGAAACATCTCCAGCCTGCCGCCGCAAAATCTTGATGTCCTTCATCAGACTCAGGAAACCGTTCTGGACTAACCGGGTACTGAGCAGCCGCGTTGACTCACTTTCCTTAGCAGTGAGATTCAGACAGAGATGGCAGTTACTTTCGCTGATGATGCCAGCATGGGGTTCGCATACCAGGTCAGTCAGCTTTTGGGAAAACCAATGGTAACGCCTGGCCTGTTGGCTGCTCTGATTCATCCCCTGCTGAACTACTGTCCAGCTGCCACTGCGACAAAAGAAAAAGGTATGATGGTAAATTTGGAATCCATCCTGCACTAAAGAATTATCCACTTTGGCTGCCATTCGGGAATGGTAAACCAAGGATTTCACCTGATTTTCCGGTAAACTGAGTTTTTCACCCCAGGTGGTGATTTCTTCCGGTGTCTGGCGGGAGGTTCTTCCTTTTCCCCCGCAGATAAACAATCCCAGGCTTTTTTCTTTTCCCCGGACA
>JAMWDF010000004.1 GCA_023818865.1 Candidatus Omnitrophota bacterium | reverse complement strand
GTCCTGAAAAGATTCATAAAGGGAGACCATAACCATATAAACCAGAACAAGCGCTAGGATGAAAACTAATATTAACTCCCGGAAAGCTTCCGCCTGTTGCTCATATTCACCCCCAAAAGTAACACTGAAACCAGCCGGTAGGGTCAGCGAAACCAGCCGTTGCCTAGCATCTTTTAGGATAGAGCCAAGATCCCGACCGCTGATATTGGCAGACACAGTGACGATTCTTTCCTGGTCTTTTCTCTGAATACTCACCGGACCGCGGTGAGATTTTGTCTTAACCACGTTTTTCAGCAAAATAGATTCGCCCCGGCTATTAGTAACGGTCAGATTTAAAATCTCGTTTAAGGTCATCCGGTCAGCATCTTGGAACTGAACGAAGATCCGGTACTCTTTCCCCCCTTCCCGATAATAACTGGCAATGCTACCGCCCAGACTTGTCTCCAGCATCCTGGCAATCTGCGAAACGGTCAGGCCCAAATGGCCTGCTTTGACCCGGTCAATAACGATTAGTTCTTCTGGGGCACCTGACTCCCGGCTAATGATAGTATCAGTAACCCCTTCTACCTCTTCTAATATCTTTCTCACCTGGCCAGCAAGTAAATCCGCTGTTTCCAGGTCATAACCCCTAATTTCTACCTGGAGCCTTTCGGTGCCGCCGCCAAAGCCGCGCATAAGCATCATGGTAAACATTCCGGTCCCAGCCCGAGAGCGAACGGTTAAACCAGGGATACGGGATAACTTGCGACGCAGGACTGTAGCTATCTGGTCACTAGAACGTTTCCGCTCTTTTTTGGGCTTGAGAGCAAGGCGCATCTGCCCTTTATGGCCTGCGGTGGCCCGGAAACCCATGCCACCCCCGATGGTAGCGACCATACTTTTTCTTTCTTTAACTTCACCTTTAACGATATTCTCAATTATCTGAAACTGTTCTTGAAGAACCGACAGTTTTGTACCCACCTCTGCCTCTGCTTCTATCCTCACTTCTGATTCATCACTCTGAGGCATGAGTTCCCTGCCAATCAACGGAACCAGGAGGAAACTTGTTCCCAGTAAGAAAACTACCCCGGCTAACATTGCCCGGCGATGAACCAGGGCCCAGTGTAAGAATTGCTTATAACTGTTTTCCATTGATTGGAAAATCCCTCCGGTAGTTACCACCAACCGGTGAACCAGCGTTTCTTGAGACCAGGAGGAAAGGTCAACTGGATGAAGATATTTTGAAGCCAACATCGGCACCACCGTTAACGCCACGGTCAAAGAACACAGAAGAGAAAAACTGACCACCAGAGCCAATTGCTTGAACATTTCCCCAGCCATTCCCCGAAGAAAAATGAGTGGGAGAAAGACCACCACGGTGGTTAAAGTACTGGCCACCACAGCTGCTGACACTTCCTGAGAACCTTCTATGGCTGCCTGTTCCGGAGCCAAACCAGTTTCCTGCAACCGGTAGATATTCTCCAGCACAACAATGGAGTTATCAACCAGCATCCCTACGCCTAAGGCTAAACCACCCAAGGTCATCATGTTGAGGGTGAAGCCAGCAAAATACATTAGAGCAAAGGTTGTGACGATAGAGGTGGGAATAGCCAGAGCAATAATGGTGGTACTGGGGATATTCCGCAGAAAAAATAGGAGTACCAGGATGGCAAAGCCACCGCCATAAAACGCTGAGGAACCAACCGAGGCAATAGAACGTTTGATGTAGTCAGAAGAATCAACGATAGGTACAAGTTCTATCAGGGGCATCTCCTGATTGATTCTTGCCACTTCCGCCAGAACCTTTTTAGCTACCTCCACCGTATTTTTCCCCGACTGTTTGGTTACGGCCAGGTAAACCCCTGGTCGACCATTGACCCGGACAATGCGGGTAACTTTCTGCTCTCTGTCTTCAACTGTCGCAATCTCCTTCAGCCTGATGGGTACACCCTGAATGCTTGCTACCACAGTTTCCTTAATTTCTCTTAGGCTTGCATATTCCCCGGGAGTCCGAATGGTCACATCGTAATGGCTGCGTTCTACGCTGCCAGCTGGTTGGGTGATGTTGGCCGCCTTGATAGAGTTCAAAATTTGGTCTAAGGGTATATTGAAGGCTTTAATTCTACTGGCATGAAGACTCACCCGAATTTCTCTTTCCAGCCCTCCTCTGATATCCAAAGAGGCCACTCCGGGTATCCGCTCCAAACGGTACTTAATCTGCTCATCAATAATCTTCCTTAACTGGATGGGGTCAAGATTACTGGAGGCGCCCATGATGAGAATGGGCATACTGGAAGGGTCAAACTTCATCAGGGTGGGCCGGTCCATATCCTCCGGCAGCCGGGAAATGATTCTATCTAATCTGTCTCGGACATCATTGGCCGCCACATCCAGGTTTGTTCCCCAGGAAAAAGAGACCCGAACGGTACTGAACCCTTCAGAAGACTCTGAAGAAATTTCTTCTACACCAGGGACTGCACTCATGGCTTCTTCTATTGGCCGGGTAACCAGCTCCTCCATTTCTTCCGGACTGGCATTCTCATAAGTGGAGAAAAGAACCAGGGTAGGATAGGTGATATCCGGCATCAGATCAATGGGAAGTCTCTTTACAGAAATTCCACCGATGATAAGGGCAATAAACATTACCATCATGGTTAGTTTCGGCCGCCGCACACAGAAGAGAGAGATATTCATCATTTTTCCCTAGATAATGACTGGGTAGAATTGGTCTCAGATTCTCCCGGCAGGCTCACTGGGGAGCCGTCCGAGAGAAGGTGATGCCCCAGGGTTACCACAAACCCCTGCAAAGGCGGGCTAATAATTTCTACTTCTTCCTCTGTTTCCAAGCCTGTTTCCACCGGCACAAACCTAACTTTTTTCTCCCTGGTGTCAACCAGAAAAACCCCCTGGTTTCCATCCCGTTTCGCTAAAGCCGAAAGCGGAACCACAGTAGATTTCTCATGCTGAGCCAGTTCAATCTCTGCCCGGACAAAAACCCCTGGTCTCAAAAGATGGCCTGGATTGCTTACCGTCACTTCCGCCTGGCCGGCCCGAGATTCTTCCTTCAGTCCTGGCGCTAACCGGACAATCCGGCCGGCAAATGTTTTTCCTGGCAAACTATCGGTAGTTAAGACCACCGGCCAGCCCACTCGTAACCGGAAAAAATCCTCTTCTGCCACCTGGAGAATAGCCTTAATTGTATCAATCTCCAGAATGGAGATAATGCTGTCGTTTGCCCGGAGCATCGCGCCAACATCCACAAAGCGCTCACCCACTACCCGGGTATCACTTCCGTTTTCCCACCAAGCTTCTATCCTAGTGAAGGAAAGTCTGACCTCGGCCGCCCTCACCGCGGCTTTCTTTTGTTCCAGTTGGGCCAGGGCGACTTTATATCTGGCTTCCCTGGCTCTATAAGTAGATTCAGTCTCATCCAGCTCAGATTGAGAAGCAATTTTCTTTTCCCGGAGCAGTTTGGTTCTCTCCAGTTCCCGCCTGGCCTGCTCCAGATTAATTTCTGCTTCTGATAGATTGGCTCTGGCCACCTCCAGTTCTGCCCGGCTGGCTTCTAACTCCTCTTGGTATTCCTGACTCTCAAGAAGCGCCACCAGTTGCCCTTTCTTAATTGGGTCGCCCACATCTACAAGCAATTTTTCCAGTCTCCCCGCCACCTTGGGGGCGATTACAAACCTGGATTGAGGGAAAATTGAGCCGGTAAACAGGCTGACTTCCGAGAGGGTTTTCCTGGCCACTGGCGCCACTTTCACTGCCACCGGTTCCTGCTTGGGTTTACCCGGCGACTGCCGGAGGCTTGTCGTTAGTTTCTGATAGACCTGTTTTCCGGCCAGAGTCAGGAAAATAAGGAGGACAAGCCATAAGGAAAACTTCTTACTTTTTTTCATCCAGCCCCTTTGTTAAAGTGAGAATTTTATTTTTTGACCAGAAAGCGGAAAAATCGTTTAGCTCCCCAGTAAAATGTAACGATTATTTTAATCAACCATTTGAATCTGTCAAGTAACTTGCCTGGCTCTGTCATTCAAACTGCTCTTTTAATTTCTCACAGACAGCCTTCTCTCTGTAAGGAAACCGACAAAAAACTGGCTGGTTTAAGAGAAAAGGAAGATAGTGCTTGATAGACAACCCTCTCTGTGATATTCTTTAATATAACTCGGAAAAAGGAGTGGCTATGATTTACAAAGAAGAACAGTTTATTGAGGAGAATCCTACAGATACCCGTTTCCCTGTCAAGCAGATTGAACAGTTGACCTCACTTGACGGCAAGGTGAAGAAATTCATCGGCCGACTTACCCTGGCTCTCCAAACCCCGATGGGTATCACCAGCCTGCCAGTAACCTTTGAGATTGAAGCTGCCACTATTCAGGAAGCCTTTGAAAAATTCGCGGGACAGGCAGAGTCGGAAATAGAAGCAGCCAAACGAGACCTCCATGCGGAACTTCAGGAGTTGAAAAAGCAAACTGCCAGTCGGATTGTCCCGGCCGCGGGATTACCCACCGATATTAGCAAAATTAAGTTGCCGTAAAGCTTAACGAAAAACCCTGGGAGAAAAATCTTGGAGGTAAGAACCGTTCTCCAATTAATCGGGCATACCGCGTTAGTCCGGATAGGTAAAGAGCCGGTTTTTGCCAAAGCTGAGTTTCTCAACCCTGGCGGGAGTATCAAGGATCGGGTAGCCCTAGCGATGATTGAAGGGGCTGAAAGAACAGGACGATTAAGACCCGATTCAATTATTGTGGAACCGACTTCAGGCAATACTGGAATCGCAGTAGCCCTCGTTGGTCGGCTGAAAGGGTATCGAGTCCGAATTGTTATGCCAGAGGGGATGAGCGAAGAAAGAAAAAAAATTATTAAAGCCTTAGGGGCAGACTTGATTCTTACTCCGGACCGCCAGGGTATCGCGGGCGCGGTGGAAAAGGTGAAAGCTATGGCGGCAGAAGACCCAAGAATTTATGTCCCGCAGCAGTTTGAGAATCCAGATAATCCGAAGTGTCATTACCAAGAGACAGCCAAGGAACTCTGGCAACAGATGGACGGAGAAATTGCCGGTTTTGTGGCCGGGGTCGGTAGCGGGGGTACCCTTCAAGGAGTGGGCAAGTTTCTGAAGGAGAGGAAGCCGCAAACCCTGGTGGTGGCAGTGGAACCAAAAGGCGTTTCCGCTCTTTTGGGACATGAGCCAGGCTTGCACCGCATTCAGGGAATCGGCGATGGTTTCATTCCGGCCATCTTAGATGTCACCCTGGTGGATAGAGTAATAGAGGTGAGCGACCTAGACGCCATTGAAACTACCCGTTGGCTCAGCCGAGAACATGGCCTTCTGGTAGGGACTTCTTCCGGGGCTAATGTCTGGGCCGCAAGAAAATTGGTTTCTGAACTAAAAGGGAATATCGCGACGGTCCTGCCGGACCGGGCCGAACGTTATTTCAGCACTGCTCTTCTTTAAAAACCAACCGATGAAATCTGGCAAGATTCTCTTTCTTAGCTGGCTGGGGCTGCTTATTTTTCCTGCCAGGGGTATTGCCTATTACCGGTTGATTGAAGCAGAGGACTGCGCTTTAGAACCAGGCGGTTTTCAGATTCACCAGAATATTGGAGGCGGTTATTCCGGAGAAGGATACATGATTATCCTCTGGAAAGCCCGTCAATCTAATGGCCGGCTTCTGAAAAGACTTGAAGATTCACTTCCCCCTGGTCGGTACCGATTATCTCTTCTCACTTTTGTTGAGGGCGAGAATAATGCCAACCAGGTACAACTAAATCTGAACGGCTCTTCTATCATTCTTACCTGGCCTAACAAGACTTTTCGCCCTGGCGAAAAAAGCTGGATTTCTGGAGAGGTGGAGACAAAAGAGCCAGGAAACATCTTTTCCCTCCAGGTGAATAAGGCCCATGACCGGTTGATAATTGACAGTTTCCGGATAGAAACGGTTTTAGTCCCTCAGGTGAAAGAATTACCCCGTCCTGGAAACCTGGTGGGAAACAGCAGCTTTGAAGGTTTAACGGCTGACTGGTTTACTCCTTATCAGTGTGGTTACGCTCTCCTTCCAGGTTACATAGATGAAACCCAGGCTAGCCATGGCCGCTTTTCTCTACGTCTGCCAAAGCCAATGACAGTCATTTCCCGGCCCTATCCGGTAATGCCTGGAGAAAAATACTCTCTTTCTGTTCAGGCAAGAGTAGCCCAGGCTGGCCAGGTGACAGTGGGACTGGCTGGGGAAATGGCCTGGAGAAATTTCCTCCAAAAGAAGTTTTCTCTAACGCCAGAGCAGGGTTGGCAAAGATTGGTCCTGACCGGTACGGTGCCAGCAGACTTCAAAGAAACCATGATCAAGATAGAATTTTCTGTTCCTGGCTGGCTGGACGCGGTCCAGCTGGAAAAGGGAGAAGTGACAGATTACCGACCGGAAAATCCGGTTAGCCTGGGTTTCCTTTGGATAGAGACTGGTAGAGTTTTCCTTCAGGGTAATCCGGCTTCCCTAAGAGTCATTCTTTCTGGAAGCGGAACGGAAACCGTCCTGGTTTCTTACTCGGTTTACGATTGGCAGGACCGGCTGGTGGCCAAAAAGCAGGAAACAGTCACTCTTTCCCAGGGATATCTTCAAAACGACCTACGCCTTTCTACTCAGAAAACAGGTATTTACCGGTTGAAATTCGCTGAGCCAGAAAAGAAAGAATTGACTTATGCGGTAGTCCCGCCGTATCCGGAGTCAGATTCAAGTGTGGGGGCTTATCTTACATTGAAAGAAGAATCTTTTAATATTCTTTCCCGGATGGGCATTCGGTGGAATAATACCCTGAGTTGTGGCGGAATGATAGCCACCTGGAGCCAGGTAGAACCAGAAAAAGGGAAATTCCTCTGGGCGGATGAGGCAGTAGCTTTAGGGAAAAAATATGGATTTAAATTTTTGGTCAATTTACATACCGGTTTTCCTCGCTGGGCGCTCTCTTCCGAGCCGCCTGACCAGCCTCATCTCAAAACCGGCAATCAGTATTTTAAGCTTTCTGATTGGGAAAATTTTGTAGAAAAGACAGTGGAACATTACCGAGAAAACACCAAGCACTGGCTGGTGATAGATGAACCTTACCACCAGTTTTCTCCGGAGGAGTATGGAAAGCTGCTGGCCGCTACTAATAAGGTGATTAAGAAGGTAGCCCCGAAAGCAAGAGTGTTTGCCCATGGTGGCTTTTATGACACCTTTCTCCCAAAAGTAATTGAGACCGTTGGACCAGAGTGCTTTGACGGCATCAGCGATTACTGCCGGAGAAAGGAACACGCTGAACTGATTTCTGGTCTGGCCAAAAAATACAAGAAAGTTTTCTGGTCAGTAGAATATGGCGGGTATCCCAGTTTTTTCAGCGAAGAGCCAGAGCCTGATTCTCTTGGTTCTCGGGAGGCGATTTACCGGTTACTCTTCAGCGCTATCCGCTCTCTCTGCTGGGGACAGGCGGAGAAATACTTCCGGTATGATGCCCGATACCCAGGACCTTACCCGGCTTACCAGAGGTACTGCACCATGTTTGAACACGATGGTTCTTTGAAAGCGGCAGCGGTAGCCTACGCTGTTTTGAATAAATTGGTTTCTGGCTACCAAGGGAAACAAGAGATGAAAACTGTTGACCGCCGGGTAAAAGTCTTTCATTTTCAAAAAGATGAAGAGTCCCTTCTGGCCGTTTGGAGTGAGAGTGGCAATCTTTACCGGTGTTTTCTTCCGGAGAAACTTGGTGGCTGGAAAATCTTAGACGCGATGGGCAACGAACTGGAAACATTTGAATACCAGGGGAAGCTAGGTTTTCTTTTAGGCAAGATGCCGGTTTATTTGTGCCGGTTGAAGACTGAAAACCTCAGTCTATTGAAGGCTCTCCACCTGGAAGAATCGCTGATGTGTACCACCGAATTTTTGCCGGGTCAAACGCCAGGGATATTAGCGGTAAAGGCAGTGCTGACTAACCGTCTGGATAGAAAGATAAGTGGGAGTCTCGGTTTTTCCCGGGAAAGTCAGTATCTTCTCCGGCCGCCTGGTGAAAGACACCGGTTTTCTCTGGCCCCTGGGGAAAGCCACAGTTTTGTTTTTCCTTTAAACTACGGGCCGCGCGACATCCTGGAAAACAAACTGGCCGAACTGGAAGTAGGTGGACCTGAGATTGATAGCCACTACCAATACCGGCTCAGTTATGCTGGCTGTCAGAAAAGGAGTTTTCCAGTAAACATTGACGGAGACTCAGTTGAATGGTCAAGGATGTTAGACTGGCAGGATAACCAGTCGTTGAAGATTGAGCGGGAAACAGTGAAGCCAGAAGAACCTGACCGGTCGGCTGGCAGGTGTCTTTTGGTCTGGGATGAAGAAAATCTCTACCTTTGCTTCTACCTTTCCTTTCCCCAGTCCTGGCCAGACCAGACCCTGCAGATTTTCCTTCAGGCTGAAGAAGGCCAGGGGCAGAAACTAGTTTTCTTTCCGATTGGCCAACCAGCCAAGCTAACTGGGCCATTAGCGGATAAGGTAACCTGGGCTATTAAAGAGTCTCCAAGAAAAAGGTATACTCTGGAAATGAAAATTCCCTGGGCAGATGTGGGTATTAAGGCCCAAGCTGGTAAAGGGTTTTTTTTCAATGCCATCCTTTCCCGAACAGAAGGAAAAGTTACTGTCAGCGAAAAAGCCTGGGCGGCGAAACCCGGGGAACAAAAGGAACAGCCTGGCCTGGGCTATCTCTTCTTACTAAAGGAGTAATATGAACCCAAGAAAATTGTGGCTGGATATTATGTTTTACCAAGGACATGACCGGATGCCGGTAATCCACTGGACTCAATGGCCAGAAACCACCGCCCGCTGGCACCAGGAAGGCTGGCCGGAGGACGTGGATATTCACACCTTTTTAAAGACAAGCCCTCACTGGGCTGGGTTAGGAGTAAACCTCAATCTTTTCCCACCTTTTGAACCCAAGGTGCTGGAAGAAACCAAAGATTACCGAATCGTCAGGGGTAGCGACGGAGTAGTCCAGCAGGAATGGAAGAACAAGAGTTGCATTCCTCACTACATTGATTTTACCCTTAAGAGTGCGAGTGACTGGCCAGCGTTTAAAAAGAGGCTCCAGCCGGATAAGGGAAGGATTCCCTCTGACCTGGACAAGAAGATAACAGCCGCAAGAGTTAGTGATTTACCTGTAGTTTTTTCTACTGCTTCCTTGATGGGCTGGATCAGAAACTGGATGGGTGTGGTCAACATGTCTTATCTGATGTATGACTCACCAAGGGTCTTTGCCGATATGGTGATGACCCTGGCTGACTTGACCTGCTGGGCCATTGACCAGGTGCTGCCAAGAATGCCCCAGCCACCGGACATGGGTTTTGGCTGGGAAGATATCTGCGGGAAAGCCGGGCCTCTGGTCAGTCCAGTGATTTTCCGCAAGTATGTGGCTCCAGGTTATCTCCGCATCCGAGAAAAACTGGAGAGTTATGGAGTGAGATTGCTAGGGATAGATAGCGACGGGGATGTCCGACCGTTAATCGGAGAATGGCTGAGAGCTGGCGTGAATGTTCAGTTTCCTATAGAAATTGGAACCTGGCAGGCAGACCCCTATCAGATCAGGCAGCAGTTTGGCCGGGAATTGCGTATTATCGGTGGGTTTAACAAGCTCGCCCTGGAAAAGGGCCCAGAGGAGATTGACGCAGAGATAGCCAGGCGTTTGCCTCTGATGAAGGAAGGCGGCTTTATTCTTATGCCTGACCATTTGATTACTCCAGGTACCTCTCTAAGCAATTACCGCTATTTTCTTGACCGGATGCGCTCTTTGCGCTTTTGAGAAAAGAAAGGAGAATCCATGATTTATCAGTCGGTAGAACTGCACAATGTGGAAGAAGTGAGAAAAGGGGAAAGCAGTCAAGGGGTGAGACTTCAACGGGTCCCGGAAGAGTTACGGGAGAAACTTAATCCTGGGGCCCAACTGCGGATGTTACAGCCAGACAATGCAGAAATCAGATTCCTCTTTGATGGACTGTCCTGCCAGGTGACTCTTGCCTCTGAGGGGCAGACCAGGCTAACGGTCTTTTTTGGGGACTTTGATAGCCGGCAGCGGTTTGTCATCGGTCAACAACCCCAGACAATAGAAATTACCCGACCGGCTTTCCTAGATAAACTACCTCCAGAATTTCGGGAAAAGATGGGATTTTCTCCTGGCGTAGTCCGACTCATCCTGGGTGGACCACAGCGAGACCCGGTCTGGTTCTTTTCGGCACAAGGAAAAAATATCCGACCACCAGAAAAGAACGATTTGCCTGCCTGGCGTTATCTGGCTTACGGCACTTCCATCACTCATGGCTTTGATGCCGAAGGACCTCATCTTACCTATGTGGGACAAACAGCCAGACTCCTTGGCGCAGACCTAATTAATTTGGGGGTGGGCGGAGCCGCCCACTGTGAACCAGAACTGGCTGATTACTTGGCTAACCGCTCAGACTGGAATTTCGCTTCTCTGGAACTCTCGGTGAACATGATTGGCTTTGACTTGAAAGAATTTTCCCGGCGGGTTTCTTATCTAGTTAATCGGGTAGCTTCCAGCAAAAAGGAAAGAGTAGTTCTTTGTCTCACCCTCTATCCTTTTTTCCTGGATTTCGGAATCAAACCAGAAGGCTTAGAATATAAGGCTGAACCAGAAGAATATCGGCAAGCACTCCGGGAAGTCGTGGCTCAGTGCCAATTACCCAATGTCCATCTAGTAGAAGGCCCGGAGTTACTAACTAATATTAGCAATCTAACTGCTGACTTGATTCATCCTGGTGATTACGGAATGGTTGAAATTGCTAAAAATCTCACTGCTAGATTCCAAGAGTTTTTGAAGAAGGATTGATTTTTTTCCCCGCGGAAAAAACTTCACCTATCTGCTGGAGATTGGAAACAATAACGTCAGGGAAAATCTTGGTCGGTAGACTCTGACCGGAACGGTTCACCCAGATGGTCTTAATCCCCACACTCTGAGCACCGGAGATATCGTTAATCAAACAGTTGCCCACCATCCAGGTTTCGCCGGCGGCAACTCCCAGGGAAGAAAGGGCTTTAAGAAAAATGCCCGGGTGAGGTTTGCCCTGGCCAAATTCAGCCGAGACAATGACCAACGGGAAAAAATTTGCCAGCCCGGCTCGTACCAGTTTGCTCCGCTGATGACCAGCAAATCCATTAGTCAGAAGTCCTAGTCTGAAACCTTGGAGAGATTTTAAGACTGAGAATGTTTCCGGGAAAACCTGGTGCCGCCGCTGGCATTCCTTGATGTAGCAGGCAGACATTTCTTCAGCCAGGCAGGCATCTTTTACGCGAAAAGCGGATAGAGACTCCTTCCAGGACATTTGCCGGTACAAGAGTATCCAGTCTCTCAGTTTCTTTTCTTCTGGTATCTCTTCCTTTAAATCAGCCCACAATGCTTCTCTGGCAGAAACACCGATGGCCTGACACCAGGCAACTTGGGGCGAATTTAACCACAAACTTTCACTTATCTGCTTGATAGTCTGGATAAATAAATGAGGGGAAACCTTGTAGGACTGATAAACCAAAGTAGCAGCGCAAAAAAGGGCTTCTTCAGTAGCTTTTTCTTCCACTATCAGAGTATCATCCAGATCAAAAAGAATAGCTCTAACCATAGCATCTATAAGCAACAAGATGCCAACGATAGGTAGTCCTCGCTATCAATAAGTCTCTCCTACTACCCCTGGGTTCACAGTACCTAACGGTTGGCATTGGCTTATAAGTATACCACTTTGCAGAAAAGCCTAAACTACTTTCTGCCAAGAGCGTCTATTCACTATAACCAATTTTTGAGGTACTATACCTTCCAAAGGAGGTGAGACTATGAGAAAGTGGATACTGGTAGGGCTGACTGTAGCCCTGCTGGCTGGCTGGGCTTTCTGCCAAGAAAAACCGGACCCAGCCAAGTGGCAGGAGTACAGAGAAGTTAAGATGAAGATGATAGAGATTGAGAAGAAAGTGATGGGGGAAGATACTGAGCTGAAACAGATTGCCCAGCAGATGAAAGAACTGGAGATGAAACGGAAAGCCCGGCTGGAGACGCTTCTTTCTGGCAACCAGGAGTATCAGGAGTTGAAAAAGAAAGAAGCCGAACTGAGGCCACAACCCCCAGCCAAGCCAATGCCTAAGCCGGAGAAACCAGGAGAGAAGCAGTAAAAAGTGAGTGGTTGGAAGGAAAGAGAATGGCCAAACATTTGGCCATTCTCTTTATTATTCCTGGGCTACTTCCATCGCTACCTTTGCCCACTGAAAAAGTCTTTCCGGTTGATATCTAACGGTGCTGATGTCTTTAAGAATAAATTCCAGGCTACAGCCGTAGTTCTGGCAGATTTTCTTTGTTTGAAAGAGGTCTTTTCTGACTAATTCTTCATCAAACACGGAACCAGCGAGAAAAGCCGGATTAGGCTTCCGAGAAAAAACAAAATCCCGACCAATCTGTTCTGCCGCCTTCTCCTGGTCCACCCAGGGACTCATAGAAATCTTTCTGACGTGAGGAATTAAGCGGACTTCGGCAATCTTGTCATGGAGCGGTTCGCAGCAACCGTAATAAACCAGGCCAAAACGATTGGCTATCCTGGCGGTATAGTCCACTTCAAATTCTTTGAACATTTTTGGAGAAACAGTTCCGAGCATCTGAGCCAGTCCAAACATCCAGATGTCTTTTGTCCGCGGTTTTTCTGGATTGTAACCAAAAGCGGGTAATTCATCAGTCCAGGCACCAGTGCAGTGAATGAGGCTCTGGGGAGGACAAAGAAGACCGTTTTTCTCTAGTTGGTCCAGCAGGCTTAAGTAACCAGAGGGCATCCGGTCAAGTATCTGGTGAATATAATCTGGCCGCTCCACTAAAGCCAGCAAAGCATTTTCTACTCCCATCCAGGTAGCCAGTGGGTCCCAGAGAGAAAGATAAGGTTCCACTCCCCTGGAGCGAACTTCTAATAATCCCCCAAAAAGTTCCTCGGCGACTTCCAGCTGACGTTGAGTTTCACCTTCATCATAACTAACCAGTGGTTCCTTAATCTTTTCCAGGTCAGATTCAGTCTCAAACTGGTTGATAAACTTATGACTGACCACCGAACTGGTCGGATCAGTCACCAAAATTTCTTCCTTAACTTCAATACCAAAACCAGTACTGCTAACGGCTTTAAATACAGGAATGAACGGTTCCATCACCATATCCACCGGAAAGTGCCGCCATTGATAAAGGAGACGCCGCAGCCGGATTTCGTAATGCTGGCACTCAGGGGACTCACAAAGAACATTAAGTTCTTCATTAACATTCATTTCGTTCCAGCAGACCTGGGCAATCAAAACCATTGGCCTTTCCGCTTCTAACCGGTTGAGTTTTCTCCAGAGTCTTCTCTTTTCTTCTTGAATTGGTAAAGAAGCAATTTCCTTTACCTGCTTAGCCAGGTCTCTAATAATCTTCTTATCTTTTTGACTAATCAAGTTTGCCTCCGGGGTTTGACAGACATTAACAATAAATACATTTTTACGTAAATCAAGAAATATTTCCAGATTATCCAGTGGCTGCTATTTTCTTCTCAGTGGTTTGAAGAAACTGCTTCTCTGCTTTGTCTATAAGGAGTTCGTGCCCTCCAGAAAAAATCTCCAGGAAAACTTCTGCTTGCGGGTTGGCCTGGCAGATTCTGGTGTAAAGAAGAAGACTATGAGTGAAAGGCACCGAACGGTCAAACTTTCCGTGGTAAATATAAACCTGGCGGCATCTGGCTATCTCTTTCGCCAGGTGAAGAGGGGAACGTTGCCGGTACTCTCTAAGTGTTTTCCCCTTCGGTGGGCCACCACAGCAAGCTTCAATATGTTGCGAATAATGAGTATTTTCTTTGTGCCAAGCAACCAGGTCGGTAATCCCGCAGAAAGCGGCTACTGAGCCCCAAAGCTCAGGACGGAAACCGGCCAGTAAAAGAGCCATATGGCCTCCGCCACTTCCACCCAGAAGAAAGATTTTTCCTCTTTCTACTGGCACCAGGCCGCATACCTTTTCTATTGCATCCACTACGTCTTGCCTAGCAAGAAGACTGCCACAAGCCTGAAAAGCCCGCGGATTACTGACCAGGTTAGGACCGCGAAATTCCGGAAGAAGAAGATGCCAGCTATTCCTTTTGGCCAGGGGATAAAAAGTGGTTATCTGGTTAAAACGGTCAGTACTCCAGGTGTGCAGCCCGACAAGCAGTGGAGCTGGTTTCCCTCCAGGGGCTGGCCAAAAAAGGCACGGTTCTTTAGAACCATCTCGGGAAGAGGTAACCAGAATTTCTTTCATGCCTGTTTGGCGCATATTCCTATTCATACCAGCAAGATTATGGCGAAAACTTCTCTGATTGTCAATGGGCTGAAGGAAAAACGATTGACTTTCTTTCACTTTGGTGCCATAATTCCTTGGCTCTTTAAGAAGACTAACAAGGGGGAACGATGGAAAATCTTAGACGTTCCAAGGGAGATGTTTCCTGGTTTATCCATGACCGTTTCGGGCTTTTCATCCACTGGGGACTTTATGCCTTAGCAGCCAGACATGAATGGGTGAAGCAGCGAGAAGAAATCCCGGAAGAAAAATATGATATCTATTTCCGCCATTTTAATCCGGACCTTTATGACCCGGAACTCTGGGCAAGACTAGCCGCCAATGCCGGGATGAAGTACTTTGTAGTCACCACTAAACACCATGAGGGTTTCTGCCTCTGGGATTCCCAGTACACAGACTATAAAGCTCCCCGGACTCTAGCCGGCCGGGACCTGCTCAAACCCATGGTAGAAGCTTTCAGGAAACAGGGATTGCGAGTGGGTTTTTATCACTCCCTGATTGACTGGCACCACCCGGATTTTGTCATTGATGACCTCCACGTACTGAGAAATCATCCTGACCGGGAAAAGCTCAACGAAAAACGCAACCAACAAAGATATATTGAATATCTCCATAACCAGGTAAGAGAACTTCTTACCAGGTTCGGTCAGGTTGATATCTTCTGGTTCGATTTCAGCTACCCGGCCAGACAGGCTGGCCGGCCAACTTCCTGGGTGGGCAAAGGAAGGGAGGACTGGAATAGTGAAGAACTGGTCAAACTGGTCAGGAACTTGCAGCCAAAAATTTTACTTAACGATCGGCTGGACTGGCCAGAAGACTGGGATATAAAAACTCCAGAGCAGACAATGCCCCGGGAATGGGTAAGGGTAGATGGAGTACCAGTGGTCTGGGAAGCTTGTCACACCTTTTCCGGTTCCTGGGGTTACCACCGGGATGAGGCTTCCTGGAAAAGCTTAGAGCAGTTAATTGGACTCTTGATTGAGGCGGTCAGTAAAGGTGGGAATTTTCTGCTAAATGTTGGGCCAACCGGTCGGGGCGAGTTTGATGAACGGGCGGTTTCTCGACTGGAAGGTATCGGGAACTGGATGCGACGGCATAGCCGCTCCATTTACGGCTGCACCCAGGCGCCAGCGGAGTTCACGGCCCCGGCTAACTGTCGGTTGACCTACAATCCTAAAACTAACTGTCTCTACGTGCATATCCTGGCTTGGCCTTTCCGGCACCTCCATCTGGACGGATATGGCCAGCGGGTGGAATATGCCCAGTTGCTTCACGATGCCTCTGAAGTAAAGATTGACCGGAACCAGAAAAAACCAGAAGACATTACTTTGGAACTGCCAGTGGTAAAACCCAATGTGACAATCCCGGTGGTGGAGCTTTTTCTCAAATAGATTTCCCGGCTAGTTTTGACAGAGAAAAACAAGAATGATAGAATTTCTTGCAGCCTGGGGCTGAATGGGGTTTGGGTGGATAAAGACTGGATTAAACCGGAACCTGGCACTCCTAAGGAAAAGCTACTCAAGGCTATCAGTGTTCTCCAGGCCGAGGTCAATACCCTTCAGGCCGAAATTCGCTTCCTTCAAGACAGGGTAAGTTCCCTGGAGAAAGAGTGTGAGGGGTGGTGCACCTGTCTGGATTTCTTAGAAAACATCGTGGTAGTAGTAAAACCAGACGGAAACATTTCTCTGATAAACGAAAAAGGCAGACGTCTTTTAGGTTTTCGCTCGTCCGAAGAATACGCTAACCGTCTGTGGCACGAGCTCTGCTTTGAGCCGGCGGTAGGTGAAGCCGTGAGATTCTTAGAGGCTAAACTTCTCAGCGGGGATATAGAAAAAGTTAAGCATTACCGCACCCCAGTAATAACCAGGTATGGGTGGAACCGAATCATCTCTTGGCGCAGTGTTGTCTTGAGAGACAAAGAAGACAAGCCTTATGGGATTCTCCATTATGGCCATGAGATTTCTGAAGAAAAACAGAAGGAGATTCTTTCCCGGCCAGAGGTTAGATACCAACACATTCTGGATATCATTCCGGTGCCTATGCACCTGATTGACCGAGCTTATCATCTTCTGGTGATAAACCAGGCTTTCAAGGAATGGTGTCAGAAGTTAGGCTTACCTTTGCCGATAGAGGGTCAGAATCTTTTTGCCGCTTTTCCTTTTCTCCCGGAGAAAGTGAGGCAGGAATACGAAGAAGTCTTTCGCACCGGTCA
Source organism: Candidatus Omnitrophota bacterium (assembly GCA_023818865.1). Lineage (GTDB taxonomy): Bacteria > Ratteibacteria > UBA8468 > B48-G9 > DSTR01 > JAMWDF01. The sequence goes on along the minus strand of JAMWDF010000004.1, from coordinate 15,316 downwards.
GCCATTGCTCCATCAGGAAAAAACAGGCCTGGCCAGCCAGACAATAATGACTGAAACAAGAAAAATCCCGGTTTTAGAAGAAGGAGAGGTAAGACAGATTATGACTGTAATTCAAAAACTGTCTTCTTCCCTGTGATTTTCTGCCGGCCAGGCCAATCCGAATAACTCCACCCAGAAAATTATGCAACCAGGCAAGATTTTTTTCTTGGTCCTAATTGCTTCTCTTTCGGCCCTGGTTCAATCTTTTTCCGGATTTGGCGGCGGGCTGCTGGCTATTCCTCTTTACACCCTCTTTATCTCCCCCCGGCTGGCTGTCCCTATTAACTTTCTTTTGATGTTCTTACTTTTTCCTGGTCTGATCTGGGAAAGCCGGCGCCACCTAAACTGGAAACTCAGTCTCAATTTTCTCGTCCCGGCTCTGTTAACCTTCCCGTTGGGGGCTCTCTGCCTGGCTTATCTTCCGGTAAAAACCTTAAGAGTTTCTATCAGTGTAGCCACTCTGCTGTTTGCTGGTCTGTTCCTATTTGAGGTGAAATTGCCGGTTGCTGACTGGCCAGGTCTCCGGTTATTGGTTGGGCTGATAAGCGGCTTTCTTGGCGGCAGCATTTCTCAGTCCGGACCGCCGCTGGTGATTTACGGGCTTTCTTCAGGCTGGGGAAAAGACACCTTTCGGGCTACTTTGTTGCTTTACTTTTTTCTCCTGACGCTCACCGGCACGGTTTCTTTCCTTTCCTTAAACCTTTTTTCTTCTGAAGCCTGTCAGGTAGTCATCATAGCCGCTCTCCCGGCAATTGCCTCTTCTGCTCTGGGAATTCACTTGAAACGCCTGGCGAGAGAGGGAATTTTCCGTCGGGTTATCTTGATGGTAGTTATTCTGGTCAGTCTGTTAAATCTCCTGTCCTTACTCACCCGAAAAACCTTGTAGGTAGTGAAAATTCCCCTTGACAAACTTTTAAAACCGTGTGAAAATCTACTTCAAAAGTTTTATGTTTAATGAAAACCCTTGTCTGACAAGGAAAAAAGGAGGTGAGAAAGAATGAATAAGGCGGATATCGTCAATGCGGTGGCTGGTGTAGTCTGCGGGAAAAAGGAAGCTGAGGCAGCCGTGAATACCGTGCTGGATTGCATCAAGAAATCTCTGAAGAAGGGAGAAGCCGTCACCCTGGTCGGCTTTGGCACATTCAAGGTAGCCAAGCGAAAAGCCAGAACCGGACGCAATCCGAAGACTGGCGCTACAATCAAGATTGCAGCCAAGAAGGTTCCAGTCTTCAAGGCTGGGGCTGGGTTGAAGGCGGCAGTGAAGTAAACTGGTTAAGCCATTACTAAGAGAGAAGGGAGGGGAAACCCTCCCTTTTCTGCTGCTTCCACTTTCTAAGAATTTTAAATTAGTCTTTCTTCAGTCGGTAAAGTTCTCTAGGATTCTCGGAAAACCATAACCGGATAATTTCCCTGGCTTCGTCTTTACCTATTAGGTTCTTCTTCATTCGGCTGGCTAATACCCGGGAAATATTCTCTCTGGCAATCCTCAGATGACCATAGGTCAAAACCACCGTTTCATTCATGTAATCACCGCCAAATCCGAGCACCTTGTTAATCGGCACGATGTCCAGCCAGTTAGCCATACACCTTTGCGCCATCTCCGGACTGATGATATGGGTCCAGGTGAGGTTGTGCCACACATTAGGAAAGGTTTTAGCCAAAAGGCTGGCCTGGTCAATATAGGGCAGACCAGCATGGTATAGGTCAAACCGAGTCTCCGGAAAAGAGCAAAACAGAGGGATTAGGCCTGTTGGTTCCCATTGTCGGTAATCCAACCAGTTAGTCCACGGAGCACCGGTATGAACAGCCACCGGCACTCCGGATTCAGCGGCGATGGCAGCAATCCGGGCTAAATAGAGACGTAGGAAAACTGACCTAACAGTTGCTTGCTTGGTTTTCCGTTGCTGCCAGGCTGACCTTATTTCTTCCTGATTCGGCCAGGACCAGTTCATGGCTACAGCCTTAAAACCAATCGCTCCCTGTTTCACGGCTGAGCGAAGAATAGCCTCCATGGCTGCCGGCAAATCATCTCCGGATTTCAGTCTAATACCCAGCTTAGCACAATCCTGCTCAAAAAGACCGCCTGGGGAGAAATCAGCCCGGTCCAGCGGTCGGAAGACCCAGTAGAAACGTGGTCGGTCATAGGAAAAATTGCTGCCCTCAGTCAGTACCGTATCAATGTGACAGTGATTAAAGAAGAGCCGGCAAAACAGGCCGGGCTGAGCGTAATCTTCGGCTAACCTGACAGAAACGCGCTGGACTTGGCCTTCTTCCTTCAAATCAAAACCACCGTAGAGATGATTGATAGTGATAAGAATTGCCCGGGCATAGCCACCATAACGCACCTTCTCCCAGAAAGGAAAAAGTTTGGCCCATCTTGCCTTGAGAGGTATCTTTATATTTTTCAGCCAGTCCAGAGAATCTGGAGATAAACCAGCAGCCACCAGGTCTCCCGAGACATAATTATCCATAACAATCACCCTGACCAAATCCGTAGTCAGAGGAGTTTCTGCCATCAGGTGCTGGTGGCAGTCAACTATTGGAATATTTCCTGATTCCTCTATAAGTTCATCCACTAATTTTTCTCTGGGCATAGTCATTCGTTGGTTTGTTTTAACCGCTCTAAAAAGTTTTCATCAGCACTCACTCGGAGGATTTCACCGTAGTAGCATCGGTGATAGTCTCCCTGCGGATAACAGGAAGTCTTAATCTCCGCGGTCAGTTTATCAGGAAGAACATCTGAGAAACCCACTATCTGGCATTCGTAGTGCAGTCCACATTCTCGGATAATCGGCACAGCCACCGTCCTGGCTGGTTCAAGAGTCAGCCTAGTTTCTTCAATCTTGTTGTGCTCCCGGCCGGAAACGCTGCCACAGTGAGCCACAATGGCCGCCATCTGGGGATAAGGCACGTTCACTGTGAACTGGCTAATGTCTTCAAGGAGAGAGTATGTATACCGGGAGGGACGAACAAGCACCGCAAAAATAGGCTTCCTCCAGATAATCCCAGGCATTCCCCAGCCAATAGCCATCACATTTGGCCTCCTGTTTTTCCCCAGACTCACCAGCAGAGCGCCTGGCCGGGATAAAAGAAGGAGAGTCTCAGCCACAAAGGTAAAGGGAGCTACCTCTTTCTTCATTCTTTTCCTCCTTAAGACAGATTTTACAGCAAACAAGCCGGCTGACAAAAATCCTGTGTTCTGCTGGGAAGGGAACCGGCCAAAGTAAGAGTGAATCTGGCAGGCGCTGAATTTTTTTAAAGAAAGGAGTAAAATAGGGGGAAACAGGAAGAACGGAGGAAAAATGACCCCACGGGAAATTGTCTTGGAACAGATTTACCATCACCAGACAGAAAAGGTACCTTATACAGTGGCTTTTGAAGGCGATGTTCTGAAGAGAGTAAACGCTTATTACGAGAATGAAACCTGGCAGGAAAGGCTGACTAAGTATGTTGTTATCTGTGGCGGAGTATCTCAGCCGCCCAGAGAAGAGATTGACCAGCATCACTTCCGGGACGCCTTCGGAACTGTCTGGCGGACAGACCTTCGGCCAGCTAGGGTAGTGGAACCCGGCTTAAAAAAGCCTTCTTTTGACAACTACCGATTCCCTTCTCCAGAGAAATTTCTCCACGCCGGAGTGAAGGCAGAAACACAGAAAAGAGTCCTGGAGAACAGAAATTCCCTGACATTGATTTGTTGTCCTTGCCTCTGGGACTCCTGGTATTTGAGAGGGTTTGAACAGACCCTGATGGACTGTGTCAGCGCTGAAGAATTCTATGGAGAACTTCTTGATAAGATGACTGAGCTGGCCCTGGCCCATATTTCTTTCTGCGCGGATATCCCGGCTGATGGAATAATGATGGGTGACGACTGGGGAAATCAAAGGGGGATAATGATTGGACCGGAGCGCTGGCGAAAGTTTTTTAAACCGCGTTACGCCAGGATTTTCCAGGCCATCCATCAGCAGGGGAAACTGGCCGTGATGCACTGCTGTGGGAGTGTGGCTGAGATTATGAGTGATATCGTAGAAATTGGGCTGGATGTGTTAGAAAGTGTCCAGCCAGAAGCTGCCGGAATGAACCCGTACAGCCTTAAGAAAAAATGGGGGGATAAGATTACTTTCTGGGGTGGCCTGGGCAGTCAATCTATCATCCCTTTTGGCACTCCAGAGCAGATTCGGGAGGAAATCAGGCACTTAAGACAGGAGATGAGCCAGGGAGGTGGTTACATCTTGGCGCCAGCGAAGCCGCTTCAGCCAGAAACTCCAACAGAAAATGCTGTGGCAGTAATTGAAGAGTGCCTGGCTGGCGACTCTTTGGCCAGGTAGCATTTTATTCAATCAATAAGATATCGCCAGGCAGGCCGGCGCTATAGCTGGGGAGATGACTGGGGACTATCCAAAGGACTGCTATCAGAACTATTGATGTTAATGACAGGGAGGAGAAATGGCGGAAAGAGTTTACGGGGAAAGAGAAATAGAACTCTTAAGGCAGGTATTGGCCTCAAGAAATCTGGGTGCCCTTAGTGGCAAGTTCACCCCGATGTTTGAGGAGAAATTTGCCCGGCTGGTTGGCACCAGGTATGCGGTGGCGATGAATTGTGCCATGAGTGTTTTGCACGCCAGCCTTATGTGCGCCGGAGTGGGGGCAGGCAGCGAAGTCATCTGCGACAGTCTGTTCATTTTCGGAGCCCTGGCTGCCCTTTACACCAACGCTCTGCCCAAATTTGTGGATATTCATCCGGTGAGCCACTGTCTTGACCCGGACAAGTTAGAAGTGGCCATCACTGAAAGGACAAAGGCAGTGGTAGTTACCCATGCCTGGGGTCTCCCTGCCGAGATGGACCGGATTGTGGAAATTGCTCACCGTTACAAGCTGGTGGTGATTGAAGACTGTGCCCATGCCATTTTAGCCACTTATAAGGGAAGATATACTGGCTCCTGGGGAGATATTGGCTCTTTCAGTTTTCAAGCCAGCAAACAGATGTCCTTAGGAGATGGCGGGATGGCTACCACCAGCAATGAACAGTTGGCAAATAAACTGGATCTTCATTCTGGCGCGCCTACCTTTCACTCGGTCGCCCACGGGCTCCATTATAACTACCGACTGAACGAACTGACTTCAGCCGTAGGCATTGCTCAACTGGAGCAATTACCAGATTTTATCAAAGGACTTCAGAAAGTGGCCGGATATTATGACCAGGCGATTGCCGGCTGTTCTTACTTGGTCCCTCAACAATTTCCCGGGTCTGTTTCCACCTACCATCTCTGGGCAGCCACTTTTGACGGGGAAAGATATGGCTTAAGCCTGGCTGGATTCAAAAACTTTCTGGAAAGGGAAAAAATCACTGAGTTTGTCAATCTCGGCTATACAGGAATGCCAGCTTACAAACATCCGGTGATTAAAGATAAACTGGCTCACGCGTTTCATTGCCAGGAAAACCAACCAGGCATAGACTATTGTGATGGTCTCTGCCCGGTAGCAGAACGGGTTATCCCCAGAATTCTGCTGACCTCCACCGTGATTCCTGAAGAAAAAGCCCAAGAGAATGCAGAGAGGTTATACCAGGCGCTTCGGAAACTGGAGGGGAAATAAATGGAATTGAAGGCTGGTTATGTGATTGAGGAAGAAACCTGGAAGAAAACAAACCAGGCAGGAAAGAATTACTGGTGGACTTATTTGGCCGAGATACTGGACCGGCTAGGACTAACTGGAGAGGCAGTTCACTTGAATGACTTATTCAGTCGGCTGAAAGAGTTCTCTCTCCTGTTTCTTGGTCCAACCGAACAAGAATTGCCAAGTCAGGAAATATCCAGCTGGGTAAAAAAAGGTGGCGTACTAATCGGGTGTTGTCTCCAAGGGCTAGATGGCCTTTTTGGTAACCGATTTGTCAAATGGCTGCCAGAAAAAGAAGAGTTTGCCCTGAGAAGGTTTTTTCTAACACCACATTTTTTCACCCGGGGACTGGTTTTTCCCCCAGCCAGGGGAAAACCGCTCCTGGCGGCCGGGGCTCTTCGCCTGGTTTCCCCGGAAAGGTCCCAACTGCTGGCTCTCTATCATAATCAGGCGGTGATTACCAGCGGAAGATATGGATTGGGCAGAACATTCTATTTTGGCTTTGACCTGGCGAAAACTTTCTGGGTTATTCAGCAGGGGCGGCCGGTGGACCGGGACTATGATGGCGATGGCTATTTACGAACCGGTGACGGGATAGTCATTGGCCAAAACGACTATCAGGTACCTTATACAGACATACTCCTCTTCTTGCTCCAGAATATCTTGAGAGTTCTGCCCTTTCCTTTGATTCACCAGTTGCCTCCGGTTGATGATGGAGAAGTGCCTGACGCTCTCTTTTTCTTCGGAGGCGATGACGAAGCTACGCCCGGGATAGCTCGGATAGCTAGCGAGTTTATGAGAAGTCTCAGGCTACCCTACCACATCAACCTGATGCCTGACCGAAATTTTAAGTTTGCCCTTGACCGAAAAGAGGGGCAGAGGCTGGAGAAAAAAGGGACGGAAATTTCTCTTCATTACAATTTTATAGACAATTTCAGCCATCCGGTCGGTTTTACTGAAAATGATGTCAGAAAACAGACTGAACTTTTTATCAGAACATTTGGGAAGAAGCCTGTTTGTGTCAATTCTCACTACCTGCGGTGGACAGGGTGGTATGAACCAGCCTTCTGGATGGAGAAATTGGCCCTGAAAGGATTTAACGGAAAAATCCACCGCCGCTTCCCTCCTCTCAATCCCGTAAATGAAATTGGCTTTTCTTTCGGCACATCCTTCCCCTTTTTCTACCGGGCTGACCATAAACTGAGAAATAAAAGGATAGAATTCTTGGACTTGCCCATCACCGCTTATGAGATCGGTTACTTAAGAGAACAGACAGACTTTCCCAAACTGGGAAAACTAGTGAGGTTATCCAGCCATTACGGATTGATGATGAATGTTTTTTACCATCCCGTCTACCTGGCAAAGTCTCCTGCCTGCCAAGCAGCCGTTAAAGAACTCTTGCGAATTATAGAGAAGAGAAAACTAAATGTTCTCTACTCCACTCCGGACAGAGTAGTTAGATGGTGGCTGGCTCGTTCTGCCAGCCGAATTGAAAAAATCCGGCTGAAAGATAACCGGTTAAGTTTTACGGTTTCTTCTCCTGAAAGCAACCTTCTGGTCAAAATACCGGCCGGAAAGAAAGTAGAGAAAGCCAGCCAGCCCCTAAAGTTCAAAGTATTTTCTTCCCACAGATGGGCGTTTCTGACTGTTCCCCGAGGCTGTCACCAGATTAAGGTGGAATTCGCTGACAGTTAAGAGAGAAATGGGGCAGTCAACATTGATTATTCCTGGCTGAGTTTATCTCTATTTCTGCCTAGTCAGTGACCATTCCGAGGCCTTACGACTTGATTTTCTGAAAGGATTCCTCCGCTCACCAGATAGGTTTATTTATCCAGATAAGGAGAGAAAAGTTGCTGGTAGAGACGCCGCACATTTTCTTCGGTGCGGGGCATGGTTGGAAAACCAGTGTATCTGGCCGCCGCCACCACATCTTCCGGCAGGTTAACCAGGTTTTGACTCCGATAAAGAAACCAACCCCTCTGTTTGTAATATCTGGCAAGATATTCCTGTTCCACCTGACCAGGGGTGGGGATGAAAAGAGCTTTTTTCTTTCCCAGTTCAGCCAGTTCCATCATCGTGGTGTAGCCTGATCGGCTAATGATGAATTTAGCCCGGTTCATTAGTTTACTGATTTCTTCCCGGCTGGCATGAGAATAAACGGTAGTCTCCTGGTCAATCTGTTCTTGAAAATGCTCCCCTGGTCGGCCAAGAAGGATTACCTTCCTTCCCGGGAGACCTGGCGCCTGTTTCAGGACTATCTTTTCCAGGATGGCTCTCTGAGGACCCGGCCCAGAAACGCTGATAAGAAAATCAATATCTTCTGCTAGGTCCATCTTCCTTACACTGCTTAGTATCCCAGCGTAATAAACTTTTTCCCGGGAAGTTTTATACTTAGGCCAGGCCAGCTTTCCGCTTAAAGAGAGAGGCCCGGGCGGGTTATCCGGAACGATGAGGCCAGTAAACTTAGAGTGGAAAAAGGCGTTGAACTGCTCTGAAAGCTGGCGGCCAAAACCAATAAAAGATGGGACTTCAAAGCGAAACTGGTGGGAAAGGAAAAAGGAGGGAAGGTTTTCTGAGTAGACCCCAAAGCGGCTATCGCTGAAAATCAGGTCAAACCGGTTTTCTGCAATGAGTCGGTCGGTAATTTGTTTTTCCCGGAAGATGGCGTAGAGCATCACTGGGATATAGGCAGCAAACTTAAAATAGTGATACCTGGTCTTTGTGTCCGGGGAAGGATAGTCGCGAAAATGAATGAAATGGCAAGTAGGGAACTCTGATTTCAGTAATACTTCTGCCTTGCCAGAAGTGGCAATCGTTACCTGATGGCCGCGACGCAATAGTTCTTGAATAATCGGGAGAGTCCTGGTGGCATGCCCCAGTCCCCAGGAGAAAGGACTCACCAGAATGTGGGCCATGGTTCATTCAGAGGACATCAGCCAGCCGCAGCTGGCGGTTCATCCGGTAGACTAAAAAGTGTTGAATTTCCAGATAAAACAAGGCCGGCGCGCCTGACCGGGCTAGGGTGGAAAAGAAAGCCATGGAGGCTTTCCGGAGAGCCGGATAATCAATCAGGGCACCTTTGACGTAGAAGTTGATCAAGGAATCAACTGGTTTAATATGAAGGTAGGCAACCTTTTCCAATCTTACCACATCCAGGTTATTAATCAGGTTAATCCAGGTGAGAATCTCATCTTTGAGTAAGTCTAAGGTCAGGTCCTGAGGAACCAGATAAGCCTCACGCCGAGCAATGGCCTCAAAGTATTCCCGAAAAGTTTCTCCTTGGGCCAGAGTGAAGGCACGGCCGATTTCGCCGATATGGGTGTCAGTAGCCGCCAGAATTCCTCGGTTATATCTCTGAGCCAATTTCAGAGTAAGAGCATTCTTTTGCCAGACCCGGTGCATATTGTATTCTACAATCGGGAAAAGAGGAATCAAATCATTGATTACCCGGTAACTGGGCTTTTCCCCGTGTTCGTACCAGAAAGGGTGGTTGTAAACATAAGGTAAGTTCTCGGATTTCAGGTATTGAAGGAACGTTTCCAGATTCCGTTTTTTCCGAGCAATAGCGAGTAGTTCGGTAAACTGTCTATTATTCAGGCAATAAACATTGATATGCAAACTATGGCCTACCCGGCAGACATCCTTAATTTTTATCTCCACCCCAGGCACGAGTTTTTCTCTGGTCCAGCCCACCACGTCGTATGCTTCCATGGTATCGTGGTCAGTAAAGGTGATATAGTCCATCCCGGCATCTTTGGCTTTCTCATAAAGATAAAGAGGGTCAAGAAGAGTAGAAGGTAATACCCCTTCCGAACGATTGGTGTGAACATGCAGGTCCGCGGCTTGCCAGCCCTGAGCTCTCAAAATTTCCGCCTGGCGCGGAGAAATCACTTCTTCCAGAATGGGTCTCTTCCTCATTTAAAGTATTTTACTACATAAACTGGCAAAAGGCAAGATTTTTCCCCTTTTTCCTTCTTCCCAATGGAGAAAAAAGTTAAACTATTGTTTTGCTGGTAACGGAGAATAAACTGAGATGGCTGAAAATCGTTTTCGTCACGCCTCCAGGCTGGTATCGGTGAAAGAAGCAGAGTTGGGCAAGACGGTGCTAAAGCTTTCCCTACCGTTAATTACAGCCAACATCTTTGTCAGCACCCTGGAACTGGTTGATGCCATGTTCGTTGGCCGACTTGGTTCAGAAATGCTAGCGGCAGTGGCGATGGCTGGGGTGATTATGTTTCTTCTTTCTACCTTGGGAGTCGGCTTGAGCATCGGCACCGTGGCGTTGGTCTCCCGGGCTTTTGGGGAACAGAACTACGAAAAGGCGGATGAGGTGGTCATTCAATCATTGCTTCTGGCCGTGATTTTTGCCAGCGGAATCGGAATACTCGGGTGGGGTATCTCTCCCTTTCTTCTTCAAGCCCTGGGCGCCAGAGACAATGTCCTTCAGGCAGGAATCCGCTACCTGAGAATTCTTTTTGCCGGCAATTTTACAATGCTCTTTTCTTTCATGGGTTTTTCTGCCTTTCAAGGGGCTGGCGACACGGTCACTCCAATGAAAATAGCAGTTCTAAGTACCGGACTGAATATCATTTTGGACCCCCTGATGATTTTTGGGCTGGCTGGTTTCCCCCGGCTAGAAGTGGCTGGGGCAGCTTGGGCGACTGTGATTTCCCGGGCAGTCGGCGACCTGTTTATTTTCTACTGGCTTTACCGGGGAAGAGATGCTATCCAACTGAGAGGTAAAGTAGTTCGGATACGCCTAGAGATGATGACACGGATAGTTACTCTCGGCTTTCCCAGTTCCCTTCAGATGCTTCTGCGCAGTTTTTCCGCAGTAGTCTTGGTCAAAATCGTCTCTTTCTTCGGACCGGCGGTGACAGCCGCCTACGGGGTCGGCGGGAGAATTTTCGGACTTTTCCTCTTACCTGGTTTTGGCTTTGGCGGTGCGGCCGCCACCCTGGTCGGGCAAAACCTCGGGGCCGGACAGCCAGAAACAGCTGAAAAAAGTGTTCGGCTGGCTATTCGTTACTACTCTTATAGCCTTATGGTAGCTGGCTCCATTGTGGTGTTATTCGCTCCTCAAATCGCGGCCCTCTTCAATCAAGAAGAAAAGTTCGTGCCTGTAGCGACTAACTATTTACGCTATGTCGCCCTGGGTGCCTTTTTCCTGCCCACCGGCGTGGTGGCCTCCCGAGCTTTACAGGGTGCCGGGGAAGTAGTTCCGCCGATGGTGATGACTGGCCTGGCTCTTTATGTGGTCCAGATTCCAGCTGCCTGGCTTCTCTCCAGGTACCCCGGGTTAAAGGAAACAGGTATCTGGTTGGCCGGGGTGATTGGCAACATTACCCACGCTGGGCTGATGTGGTTGATTTTCCTTCGGGGAAACTGGAAAAAGAAAAACCTTTAAGGGATAATCTAAGGGAGGACTAAGAACGTCAAAATATTAACTTGGAGGAGAATATGGTCAGAAGGCTGGGAGTTTTTCTAGGGCTGGTTTCCCTGATAGGGATGGTAGGCAGTGGTTGTGTTTCCAGTACTGGCGGGGCTACTTACTCCCGGGAGCAAACCCGAACCGAGATGATTGTCAGGGAAGGAGTGGTAGTATCGGTCAATGAGGTTAAAATTGAAGGAACACCCGGAGTGATAGGCGGGGTGGCTGGTGGAGTGACCGGTGGCTTGTTAGGCCGAACCGTAGGCAAGGGCACAGGCAAAGATGTAGCCACAGCCACTGGCGCAATCGGTGGAGCTCTGGCTGGAGCCGCGGTGGAGAAAAAGGTGACCGGTAGAAATGGTTGGGAAATTACAGTGAAACTGGATAGCGGACAGACCATCGCGGTGGTTCAGGAAAAAGAACCAGGAGAGGTCTTTGCGGTTGGTGACCGAGTTCGGGTGCTGAAAGATCCCTCTGGACAAACCAGAGTGAGGAAGTAAATCCTTTGGCTTGATAACCAGCTTTTAGGAGAGAAAATGGCCGGAGAAACAGTTCTCATCGCTGGCTGGCCTTCTTTTCCTTTAGGGAACAATGCTGTCCAGGCCTATGTTACAGAAGAAGGGGGACACTTAGCTCCGGTAATTTTTGATCCCTCCGGGCGGAAAATACAACCTTTTTACCTTGCTCCCTGGGCAGAGGAAAAGCTGCCAGACCAGCCCAAAATTCTTCAGGTGCTTCGGGGAGACTTTTTCTGCCTACCTTTCGGAGGAAATTCAAAGCCATATCGTGGCGAGAAACACCCTGTCCACGGTGAAACAGCTAATAACCGCTGGTCTGTAGTAAACAGAGTCAAAGAAGGGAACGAAAGCCGATTGGAACTGGAAATGAAGACTACTATTAGACCAGGGCATGTCCGGAAGATAATCCGGCTGCTGGAAAACCATCAGGTGGTTTACTGTCGCCATGTTCTCACCGGGTTTAAGGGAGTAATGAGTCTAGGCCACCACGCCATTCTACAGTTTCCTGACCGATTGGCTAGCGGCCTTTTTTCCTGCAGCCGATTTCTTTTCGGGCAGACCCCTCCCTGGCCGGTAGAAAATCCAGCAGACCGGGGATACTCCATCCTGAAACCTGATGTCAGATTTACCCGGCTGGATAGAGTACCCCTGATTACAGGAGAAATAACAGACCTCTCGGTGTATCCAGCCAGGAGAGGTTTTGAGGATATTGCGGTTCTGATCAACGATGCTTCTCTTCCTTTTGCCTGGTCAGCAGTTTCCTTTCCAGCAGAAAGGTATCTCTGGTTTGCCTTAAAGAAACCAGAGCAGTTGGGCAGTACATTGCTCTGGATGTCCAATGGTGGCCGACACTATCCGCCCTGGAATGGCCGGAACATAAATGCGATGGGGATTGAAGAAGTGACCAGCTATTTCCACTACGGACTTACAGATTCGGCCAGAGCTAATCCGCTTTCTCAATCAGGCATCAAAACCTGTCTGCGGCTGAAGCCGGAGGAGCCGACCAGCATTTCTTATATCATGGGGTGTGTCAGGACACCAGCCGGGTTTGGTCGAGTAAAAGACATCCAGCCAGGGAAAAGAGGTAACACAGCGATAATCTTTGGGGTCAGAGAAAAAATAGAGGTTCCCCTGGACTGGGAGTGGCTAAGTTGAAGGCTTTCCAAAAACTGAATGAACTTCCTGATTATTTCCTCCGGACAACCCGGGATGTCGGGAATGGTTGATGGCAGTTTGCCCTGAAGCAAGTTTCTTGTCCAGTCCATTGGGAAAATTCGCCCGCCAGTAGCCACACCCTGCTTCTCCGCCAATTTGAGCCATTCTGAAAATTGGAGGCTTTTCCAAGGATAATTACTTCCCCATTCTATCTTCAATCCTTCGCCGACCGAGACATTCTTCATTCTTACAGCATTCAGTGGTTCATCCAGACGGAAATGAAAAAACTTACCGGTTTCAGAAAAGAGACAGTCAGAAAGAGAAATTTTGCTTCCTGGGGCAACGAAAAGAGGAAGAGTGTGACCAGCGGTGGTCAACCGGGTAAAACTTGACTCCCCGGCCGAACGAATAGCCACAGAGTTTTTCACTAGAGAGTCAAAAGTATTGACAATCAAACAGTCTTCCACCTGGGTGTTAATAACGGATAGTTGCGTGGGATTGTTAAGAAGGACTGCCCTGCTCAGCTGGTGTTTAGCCGTGCCCTGAATAAGAAAACCGACTGACCGGGAGAAACCAACAATGACATTTCGGGTAAGGGAAAATCCTTTCTGGTTGACATTGGCGATGCCGTTATCACAAGAAAGGAAGACAGCAGTATCCAGCAGCGTTTCACATTCATCATGCGCGCTGAAACCTTCATCCCCACATTCCCGGGCATTACAGTTGTAAAATTCTGCGTGGGTGACCCGGCCGTGGATGTTAAAACCGTCGTTGTAAACATGTTCAACATTCAAATTGCGCACCACCACATAAGCGGTTTCTCTGGTCATCTGCACGCCGTTAGCCCGAACAATAGCGGAAATTTTCACCTCTGAAAGGCGCTTATCCGCTGGCAATCGGTAGTACATAGTTTTTTCTTCCTGGCACCACTGGCCTGGTTGCAATCGTTCTTTAGCCAGTACCAAGGAGACTTCTTTTCCGTCAATCTTCACCTGGGTAGGTGGTTTAAGCCCTTCGTACCGCAGAAGATTCGGGTTAGTGGAAGAGGCTCTTTTCCATTTGGCTGGATCAAGAGTGAGAGCAGTTCCATCTGGCTGCTTAACTTCAATGGTCAGTTGATCTATTTTCTTGCCGACTGGCAACCAGAAGTGAAGGCGGTTTAATTCTTCAGGAGAGAAACAAATTTCTCCCGGTTTCAAGCAGTCTACATTTCTGGTTACAAAAACCATTTCTCCATCCACCAGCAGGAAAATTCGGGAAACCAGGTCATCCCTGCGGAAGATACCCTCCTTCCATTCCTTCCATCCATCAGGACTACATACTTCTGCTCCGGTGAGAGTGGCCCCATGGCCATCCAAAACCAAGGATTTGCCTGGACTTCCCCCTTTAACCCCAGAAAAATCTGCAGTCTCTCGGTAAGGTTGACTGGTCGGTATCAGATGAATTGTATCTCCAGCTTCCGCCTTCTTTAACGCTTGAGCAATAGTGGCCAACGGCCCCTGGTTGTCTGGACCCAATTTGTCACTTAATCCGGTAAACCGGTCATCCCCAACCAAGCAATTTACGTAATAGTCCTTGGCGGAAACAAGTGAGGCGATAGCCAGCCAGGTGTTAAGCCCCAGACAGAAAGAAAGCCAAAATTTCATTCTTCCCCCTTTCTCCTTGGAAAAGTATACCATGGCTCTTGTTTTCGCTGCTTTTAAAACCTTGCTGGAAATCCAGTTTTCTGGTAATATTGAAGCTATGGTCATCATCGCTTTTGCCAATCAAAAAGGCGGCACCGGCAAGACCACTGCTTGCGTTAATGTAGCCGCAGGTCTGGCAAGAAGCAGCCAGCGGGTTTTGGTGGTTGACCTTGACCCTCAGGGCAATGCTACAGTCAGCCTGGGCATTAGAGTTAGACCTGAGCAAGCCACTATCGCTGAGTTTTTGCTGGAGCAAGCCAGATTAGAAGAGGTAATGGTAGACAGTTACCTGGGAGATGTTTCTATCATTCCTGCCACCCCTGATTTAGCCCATGTGGAACTGGAATTAGCCACCCGGAGCAAAAATCAATTCTTCTTAAAACGAGCTTTAGAACGTTATCAAGAAATTATCTTCAGTTTTGATTTTATTTTGATTGACTGTCCTCCTTCTCTTTCTTTGCTCACCGTGAACGGTTTATGCGCGTCAGACTATGTCGTCGTTCCAGTAATGTGCGATTATCTTTCTCTGGAAGGCCTTTCTCATCTTTTGGACACCATTGAACAGCTCCGCCGTAAACTGAACCCTCATCTTCAGGTCCTGGGAATTTTACCCACCATGGTAGATTACCGGCTACGTCTTACTGAGGAAAGTCTTCAGCTCCTGCGGCAACGGTTTTTTGACCTGATTTTCCGGACTGAAATTCGCACCTGTAGTCGTTTGCGGGAATCTCCCTCTTATGGTAAAGCCATTTTTGATTATGCCCGTTCCTCAGTGGCTGCTGAGAACTTCGTCAGTTTAGTAAAAGAACTCTCTCAGCGAGTAAAAAGGGGAGAAAAAGAAAAACCAGAAAGAAGAAACGCTGAAAGCCACAAGG
>JAMWDF010000127.1 GCA_023818865.1 Candidatus Omnitrophota bacterium | reverse complement strand
CAAGCCGTATTCCCATCAGATATTATGAATAGTCTCAATTTCATAAGCAAAATAGTATTTAGCCAAGGATTCTAGCACCAGAGAACGACTTTCCGGAGGGAAGGAATCAAGGTTTTCTATCATCCCAATTTCTCTTTGCCTGTCCTGGAAGTCGTAATAGTAAAGGAAAATGAACTGTCTCGGTCGGGAAACAGGAAAGGCCTGAACGGCAAATACCCCCCGGTAAAGCCCCTCGTCTTTCACCAAAATATGAAGCAGGTTATAAGTACCTCGGAAAATCTTTGCATTCTCCGGGGTTAAAATTCGGGCAGTTAGTAGTTCCTCCCCATTTTTCTTTTGGTCTTCTTCCATCCTGTCTCCTTTATATTTCTAAGCTGCTCAACTGAGTCTGAATCATCACCAGCCGATAGTATGTCCCTTGTTTCTCCATTAACTGCTGATGAGTCCCAAATTCAACCAGGCGACCATCCTCGATAACATAGATGCGGTCAGCCCCTTTTAAGGTAGATAGACGATGAGCAATTGCGATCGTTGTTCTTCCCCGGCAAAGAATCGCCAAAGCCGCTTGGATTTTCTGCTCTGATTCTGTGTCTACCGAAGAAGTAGCCTCATCCAGAATGAGTATTGGTGGGTCACAGAGAAGCGCCCGGGCAATGCCCAGACGCTGTCTTTCCCCCCCGGAAAGGCCAGAACCACCTTCACCCAACCGGAAATCATAGCCAGACGGTAATTTCATAATGAAATCGTGGGCTTCGGCAGCTCTAGCTACTCTGATAACTTCCTGAAAGCTGGCTTCTGGCCGACCGTAGGCAATATTCTCCAAAATTGTTCCGCGAAAAAGAAACGGCTCTTGGAGCACCAGCCCGATATGCCGCCGGAGTTCCGTAGAAGGAATTGTTCTCAAGTCCTGCCCGTCAATCCGAACGGTACCTTTCTGAGGATCATAAAAACGGCAGATCAAATTGATTAGGGTTGTCTTCCCACTCCCGCTGCGACCAACAATGCCAATTAATTCTCCTGGCTCTGCTTTTAGACTCACCCCCTTAATCACCGGGAAGTAAGGGTCATAACCAAAAGTAACATTCTCTAATTCAATTAAACCCCGAACTTTTTCCAGTTTGACGGGCTTGTTCGGTTCTCTTAAAGGAGGTTCAGTATCAAGCAGCTCAAAAATTCTAGTGGTAGCCGTAGTAAATCCACTAAACCAGTTAGACAAAAGAGCCATGTTAGAAAGCGGGGTGTAGAACATGCTGATATAACCAAGGAAAGCCATCAGTTGCCCCAGGGTGAGTGTTCCTGAAAGCACTTGTTTTCCACCTGCATACCAGATGATTAAACCGCCCAGACTGAACAAAAAGGCCATCATCGGGTTGAAGGCTGCCACTCCAAGGTTTAACTCCCGGGTACTATCCCGCTGATAACTAGCCATTCTTTCAAACCTTTTCATCTCTCGTTCTTCCTGGGAAAACGCCTTTACTACCCGGTTACCAGAAATGACACTGGTCAAGAAACTGGACATTTTTGATTGACTGTCCCAAACCCGTCGGTGCCGAGGATAGATGCGCCGGTAAAAGGTTAAAGTAGCAAGAATTACAAAAGGGATAGGAATCAAGACAAAAAAAGCCAGTAACGCGTTGATGGAGAAAAGCATCGCTCCGATACCAACAATCATCAAACAGTTGAGCAAGAATCCTTGACTCAGCTGGGTAACAAAACTATGGAGGACTTCTACGTCCTGAGAAAACCGGTTGAGAATGGTACCGATTGAATTCTTGTCATAATAGTCAACCGACAACTGCTGTAACTTCTTAAACATCTGTTGACGAAGATCAAAGGTGATGAGGGTGCCAATAGAAGTTGACAGGGTACCGACAACCATATCTATCTGGGTCTTTACCAGCCCGTTAATCACCAGAGCCAAAACAAGCCAGAACAGCCAGTCTACATGCGCCTGAGTGGTGAGAACCTGATCCACCAGGACGCGGGTTAACTGGGGTGGCACCAACCCCAAGGTCACAGAAACAATCATTGCCAGAATCAGCCCAACTATCCAGGAAAGATACGGAGAAACCAAGGCAAATAAACGTCGCATCACTGAACCCTGGGCCTGACAGCGTAAACAGATGGCCCCCTCCTGGCGCAAAATCATCCCGCATTGAGGACAAACCTGGGGATGAATTTCATTCAACCGCTTATTATCTACCGGAAGACCATGCTTGAGATTCTCCAGTTCAGTCACCAATCGGTCAAAGCGAAATCGCTGGGCATTAGAAAAGCGGCACACATCCACATGAATTCCTTGCTTAATCTTGACCTGAAAGAAGGCACTGCCCACTTTAGAATTCACCCGAGCACTTTCTATTGACTGAATCTCCACCACTACTGGTTCAACTCCTTCTCCTTCCGGCACAGCCACCAACTGTCTGGGGGTGGCAATCACATAAGTAATCTCCGGTTCCCCTTTCAGGTTAAGGTCGGATTTCGTCTGAAGGACGATTTCCTCCAAAGAAATGTTTAAACTTCTTAGCTTTTCCACCACCGCTGAAGGCAAATTTTCTCCAAGCAGACCCATACGCTCCTTCCTAAAGAAGTTTATCGCCAGACCCTCTCAGTTGTATGGTTTTACCCTGAACCGATTTTGATGTCAACCTGATTTGTGGTAAACTAAAAATGCAGGGAATATGAACTAATGTTGTAGACTTCTTTATTCATCAAACCTACTGGAGGGACAAAATGGCTGTAAGTTTCAAAGAACTCGGATTAGTTAATACCAGAGAAATGTTTAAGAAGGCAATGGCTGAGGGGTATGCTGTTCCCGCGTACAACTTTAATAATATGGAACAATTGCAGGCAATCATCATGGCCTGTGTAGAATGTAACTCCCCGGTGATTCTTCAGATCTCTAAAGGGGCTAGGCAGTATGCCAACCAGACCCTTCTTCGGTACATGGTTCCCGGAGCTGTGGCAATTGCCAGGGAAGCAGGAAGCAGAATTCCCATTGCCTTAAATCTTGACCACGGAGATACTGTGGAACTATGCCGGAGTTGCATTGACAATGGCTTTTCCAATGTGATGATTGACGGTTCAGCCCTGCCCTACGAAGAAAATGTGAAAATTACCCGGGAGGTAGTAGAATATGCCCATCCCCGCGATGTGACAGTGGAAGGAGAATTAGGAGTCCTAGCTGGAATTGAGGAGCACGTCAGTTCTGAAACTCATCATTACACCCGGCCGGAGGATGTAGAAGATTTCGTAAAAAGAACCGGAGTGGATAGTTTGGCAATTTCCATCGGTACTTCCCATGGAGCATACAAGTTTAAAGTGAAACCCGGTCAGCCTATTCCGCCGCTCCGATTTGATATCCTGGAAGAATGCGCCAAGAGGCTACCAGGATTTCCTATTGTTTTGCACGGAGCTTCTTCTGTCTTGCCTGAATACGTAGAAATGATCAATGCCTACGGCGGAAAATTAGAAAATACAGCTGGCGTGCCAGAAGAACAGATAAAGAAAGCGGTGAGTCTTTCTGTCTGTAAGGTAAATATTGACTCTGATGGCAGACTGGTAATGACTGCTATTATTCGCAAGTACCTGGCTGAGCATCCCAGTGAATTTGACCCGAGGAAATATCTTGGTCCGGCCAGAGAAGCCCTTAAGGAGATGTACATCCGCAAGTGCCAAATGCTGGGGAGTGCTGGTCGGGGTGGATAAAAGCCTTACATTAACCGGGCATAGCTGTAATAGAGGATAAAAAGGACCGCTAACCCATACATCAGGGGACTTACCCGGCGCCACCGACCAGATAGCAGATTAATCGCGGCATAGGAAACGATGCCGGCGGCCAGTCCGTGGGCAATATTGTAGGTTAGCGGCATCATAATGATAGTCAGAAATGCTGGTAAGCCCTCGCCAATATCAGCAAAATCAATCTTAGCTATCGGTTCCATCATGAATAGTCCTACCAAGACCAGGGCTGGAGCCACTGCTGTTGGTGGAACAACCTTAGCCAAAGGAGCAAGAAAAACTGAAAGAGCAAAACAAAGCCCGACAACTACCGCGGTCAAACCGGTCCGTCCACCCTCCATTACCCCAGCCGCACTTTCAATATAGGTGGTCACGGTGGTCGTTCCGCACAGTGCCCCAATCACTGTTCCCAAGGCATCTACAGTCAACACCCGGTTAACTTGGGAAAAACTCCCCTGCTGGTTAAGAATGCCTAGTTTTGCCGCCAAGCCAGCCACACTCCCCACTGTATCAAAAACATCAAAAAACAGAAAGGTAAAGATTACTGGCAAATATGGCCATCTCAAAGCCCCCAGAACATCCAGCTGGAAAAAAGACCCCTGAAAGACTGAGCGGGAGGGAATCTGAAAAATATCAGAAAGTGTCTCCGGTATCCTCGTCACCGGTGCCAGGCCCTCACCTGGAACAAACACCCCAACAATCGTGATAATTAGAATGCCCCACAGTAGCGCCCCTTTTACCCGGAAGGCAAGTAAAAGTCCAGTTATCAGAACACCAAAAATGCTGAGTAAGACAGCTGGCGAGTGAAGATTTCCCAGGGCCACTTTTACCCCAGGAGAAGCTACAATAATGTTAGCCTCACTTAAGCCGATAAAGGCAATAAAAATCCCGATGCCAACACTCGCCGCCAGTTTCAAACTGAGAGGGATACTTTTAAAAATAGTCTCCCGGCAGGGAAGAGTCATCACCCCCAGGAAAATTAGTCCTTCCCAAAAAACACAGCCAATAGCCACCGGCCAGGGTATGCCCAGGTTGGTCGTAACCGTATAAGCAAAAAAAGCGTTGTAACCCATTCCTGCAGCCAAGGCAAAAGGCAGGTCGGTTACCAAGCCCATCAGGATGGTAGTCAAAGCAGCCGAAAAAGCCGTCGCCAGCACTGCTGATTCAAAAGGAATGCCGCCTTTGGACAGCAGCATCGGATTCACAAAAAGAATGTAGGCCATGGTCATGAAAGTGACCAAGCCGGCAAGGATTTCTCTATCTAACGTTGTGTTTTTCTTTCTCAAGGAAAAAAACCTGCCCTGGATGTTCATTTTCCCCCTTTTTGCTTATTAAACCACCCGTGACCTTTCTTTTCAACTTCGTTAAATAAAAGTAAAGTTGTGCTAAAATAGAATGCAGCGGAGGGGAAAAATGGATATCAGGGAATTTATCTCTCTTCTGGAAAGAAGCCAACGTCGTTTTCACTTCTTGGGCGATGAACTGACTGGAGTGGTGATTCTTCTTGATCTGGAAGGCCGCCTGTTTACTGTAGTGGGCAAGGAGGTAGTAAATCGAGTAAATCCTGAAGCCTTCTGGACGCCGAGCACCGCCCAACGTTTTGTTAACCCAGGCGGCGATGTTCTCTGGCCAGCCCCTGAGGGTAGCTGCCTTGGTTATTTCTACTCCAGAGGAAAATGGGGGCTACCGGCCAGCCTCTGTCAGGCAAGGTATTCCCTGATAAGTTCATCTCAAAATAGTTGTAAGATCGCCGCAGAAATTGACCTGATTAACAATTCCGGGATTGGACTGCCCACAGTTTTTGAAAGAATTGTTTTTCTTGAATATGTTTCTGGTTCGGTGGTGGTGAAACAGCAAGAGACTATTCGTTATGTCGGGAGAAAACCTTTGGGAAACAATCAGTTTCTCCTGGCTCCCTGGACCTTGGGCCAGTTTGACAGCGGGCCTGGTAGCTATGCTTCTTTTCCAGAAATCCCGGAAGAAGATATCCGGGACTTTTATCAACCAAGCCATTCTCAGCGCTCCCTGACTTCCTCAGGGTGGAAAGTTCTATTCGATAGCCACCAGCGATACCAAATTGGTCTTACTTCCAAGGCAGACTGGATTGAATTTTTTAACCCTGAAAAAAGACTTAGGGTAAGGCGAAAAGCCGAGCCACTGAGTTCTGGATTTCATTACTTGGATATCGCTGATCGGCCGGCAGAACAATCTCCGGAAAGATTTGGTACTCGTTATAGCATTTATAGCGACCCGACCGGTTTTATGGAAATAGAAGCGGCTGGTGGTTGTCAGAAAAAGATTCAATCTGAAGACACTCTCTCCCTCATAGTAACTACCATTTACACCTGCCAATTAGATAGAAAATGATTAGCCAGCCGATAACAATTACTACTATCCTCCTTGGTATCCAAGGCCTGGTTCTTTTTCTCGCTACCCGGAGAAGTCTAGAGAGACTTTTTTCTGTCCTTCCTCCGCTCTTCTGGATATATTTCTTGCCAATGATGCTCAGCACAGTAGGGATGCTACCTGCCAAACACTCCGTTTATGAATCAATCACGATGAACCTGCTTCCAGCTGGATTAATTCTCATTCTGTTGCCGGTCAACCTTGAGAGAATCTTGCGGCTTGGTCCCCAAGCGCTGATAGTTATGCTCTCTGGTAGCCTGGGTATCATTCTGGGCGCACCGGTAGTCATCTTTTTTTTGAGACCCTGGTTACCCGCTGATATCTGGAAGGGTTTTGGGGCTCTTTCTGCCTCCTGGATCGGCGGAAGTTCTAACATGCTGGCCATCAAAGAAGCCATCGGAACGCCAGATGACCTGTTGTTCTTAATGATTATCACGGATACCGTGGTCGTTTACCTCTGGATGGCCGGATTGATTGCCCTTTCCAATGTTCAAGAGCGCTTTGATCGCTGGAACAAAGCCAAAATTGACCTGCTTAGAACAATAGCCAGCCGCGTCTCCAGGCTGGAAAAAAAGAATCAGGTTTTAGAGGTGTATCACCTGTCCAGCATTGTGGCTTTAAGCCTGATTGGTAGCCGAATTTGTTTCTTCATCGCTCAAAATCTCCCGGTAGTGGAAAACCTGGTTGCTCCTTTTACCTGGACAGTAATTCTTGCCACGCTGGTAGGCATTCTTCTTTCAGAAACACCAGCGCAAGAGTTGGAATCATACGGTGCCTCCAAAATCGGCTATCTCATGCTTTTTCTGGTTCTGGCTTCCATCGGCG
>JAMWDF010000126.1 GCA_023818865.1 Candidatus Omnitrophota bacterium | reverse complement strand
CAACCGCGCCCCCCCAAAAACCCAGGCGGCTCTGTTAGAATCAATGCAGGAATACCAGGTTACCGCTGGCGGGATTCGCTACCCGTTGCCTTTGCCTTTTCTGGTGCTGGCGACTCAAAACCCGATTGAATTAGAAGGTACCTATCCTTTGCCAGAAGCCCAGTTAGACCGGTTTATGTTCAGTATTTACCTTGACTATCCAGAGCCGGAGGAGGAAAAGAAAATTGCCGAGTTGACTTCAACTGACCTTGAGACTGAGGTGGCGAAAGTCTTAAACGCTGAAAAAATACTTGCCTATCAATCTTTGGTAAGAAGAATTCCAGTCAGTGAGCATGTGATTGATTTTGCGGTGAGACTGGTGAGAGCTACTCGGCCAGGTCAGGATGGGGCGCCTGACTTCATCAACGATTTTATCTCCTGGGGGGCTGGGCCTCGGGCTTCTCAGTATTTAGTTCTCGGAGCTAAAGCCAGAACAGCACTTCGGGGAGATGTCAATGTCTCTACATCTGATGTTAAAGAAGTGGCCGAAGCAGTACTGAGACATCGCCTCTTCACTAATTTCAACGCCGATGGACAAGGGATAGACTCCAGAAAAATCATCCAGCGGCTTTTGACGAGCATCCCGGAAATTCCCTGAGGAATACTGAGTATTTCATGAATGCCCAACAGCGTCCTTCCGGTCTTCTTGACCCCAGGGTGATGGGCAAGTTTTCTGGACTTTACCTGGTGGCCAAAACAGTCGTTGAGGGTTTTATCAGCGGGTTACATAAGAGTCTTTACCGAGGATTCAGCATAGAGTTTGCTGGCCATCGTGAATACACGGCCGGGGATGACCTACGTTACCTTGATTGGAAAGTTTTTGGCCGGACAGACCGGACCTACGTTCGGGTTTTTCGGGAAGAGACCAATGTTAAGACCCATATTCTCTTAGATATCAGCCGGTCTATGGAATACACCAGCGGTTCTATCACCAAAAAGCAGTATGGTATCTGGCTGGCTGCCTGCCTCAGTTACCTAATGATTAGCCAGAAGGACGCTGTCGGTCTAATCCTCTTGGACAGCGATATCCGCCGCCAGATAAAGCCAGGTTCCACTACCGTCCACCTACATCATCTTCTCAGCCAATTAGAGAACTTGCCTCTGGGAAAAACGACCTCCCTGGCAGCGGTCCTTCACCGGATTGCGCTGAACATTAAACGGCGTAGTTTGATTATTCTCATTTCTGACCTATTTGACGAGCCAGATAAAGTGATTAACGGTCTGGTTCACTTTCGGCATCATCATCATGAAGTGATTGTTTTCCAGATTCTGGACGCGGCTGAACTTGATTTTTCTTTCTCTGGCCATTTCCAGTTTGTAGATATGGAAAGTGGGGAAAAGATGGATGGAGATAGTCTGGCTCTTTCCGCCGGCTACCGGCAAGCAGTTCAATCCTTTTTGCGGCACTATCAAAGACAGTGTTCGGCTAACAATATCAGTTATGCCCGGGCGGTCACTGAAACTCCTTTTGATTATTTTCTCTATCAATATCTTAACCTGAGAGCCCGGACAGTTTAGTTGTAACTTACCAGCCATGACATTCTTACAACCTGTTTTTCTCTGGGCGTTGGCCGGGGCGGGACTGCCGGTTCTGCTTCACTTCCTGGCCAAAAGGAAAGCCAAGCCGTTTCCTTTCAGTACTCTCCGATTCTTGAAAATCTCGCGCCAGACCACTGGTCGGCTCCGCTTGGTGGAAGAATGGTTGGTGCTCTTCCTGCGAATAATTATCATCATGTTATTGATCTTTTTTCTCGCTGGCCCGGTGAGTCAGCGATTTGGTGGTTTTCTTCAGGAGCAGTCTGTGGTGCTGGTGATTGATGATTCTTATAGTCTTTCCGCAGGGGGGAATGATTCACCCTGGCATGATTTGCAGTCAGCCGGGCTCCAGCTGTTTTCTGCCTTAAGAAAGCCGGTTAGGGTGGCCATTGCCTTTTCTTCCGGGAAGAGTCTCCCTTTTACCCAGGATTTGAAAGAAGCAGAGACTATTATCAGAACCAAAGAAGTTTCTTTTGCCTCGGGGAGTATTCAGGCCGCCCTGGAGCAAGCCAGAAAATTGCTTTCCGGTCGTTCCGGGGAAAAAATCATCTTTGTCTTTTCCGATTTTCAATCTTATGCCTGGGATGGTGTTTCCTTCCCAGAAACTGACCGAGGCAGTCCCAGAATAGTCCTGGTTGACCTCGGCCGAACCTGGACGGACAATGCCGGAATAAAAAAAGTGGTGCTTCTTCCAGCCGAGAGAATGTGTCAGTGCCAGGTGGTTAACTGGAATGGTCATCAGGTTACTGCCGAAGTAGAATTTCAGGCTGGTCAGACGGAGAGGAAAATGATTACTTTGCTCCCGAGAGAAACCCAGTCAGTGCAGTTTAAACTTCCCCGGACAGCTGGCTTGGTCAAAGCAAGGCTGCTTCGCTCAGACCTCCTTTCCGCGGACAATGAGTTTTTTATTAACATTCCCTCGGCTGAAGAGACAAATTTTCTCCTCGCTTCAGGAAGCGCAGAAACCGGACGGTACGTTCGTCTGGCTCTTGAAGCCAGCTTTCCCCAGGCCAAACTTGAATTCGTCCATCCACAAGAACTGGGGCAGAAGGCTCTTTTGCCCTACCGGATCGTTTTCTTAGTTAACGCTGGCCGGCACCAGCCGGAAACTATTCGCTCGTTGGCCCATTATCTTCAGCAGGGTGGGCAACTGGTGGTGTTTGTCGGAGACAAAGATGTGCCTGATAATTTCAACTCTGACTGGCAATTGCGGGCAGAGAAGGTTTTTCTCATGCCAGCCAGACTGGGACAAGTAGTCAAATTTGCCCGGCCAGCCACTGTTCTCTGGGGAGACAAACATCATCCTTTCTTTGCTCCTTTAGGTGATGGCCTTCTGGAGTACTGGAAAACTGTCTATTTTCATCAAGTTTTTCAATGTTCAGTAGTTGACGGTCAGGTTCTACTCAAGAGCGAGCGTGATCTACCGCTGCTGATGGAAAGCCGGTATGGGACCGGTACCGTTGTCCTGTTTGCTTTTCCCCCTGATTTGACCTGGACCAATCTGCCGAAAAGACCATTTTACCCTGTCTTAATGGAAGTGATTGGTCAGACTCTGGCGATAGCCAGCTCACCAATAAGTTTGGTTGGTCAGCCAATCTGGGCACCACCGGAAACAGAATTTTTGACGGCCGTCTCCCCTGATGGTGAGAAGATGACTCTTCAAGGTTCTCGGGGAGAAATATTGAAATTCATACCCGAAAAACCAGGAGCGTGGCAATTTTCTTTTGTTCGCCAAGGAGTGACTACTTTTCGTCTGGTGGCAGTTAATTTGGATTGGCAGGAAGGAGATCTCTCTAAGATGGAACCTACCAGAATCAGGGCTTGTTTCCCTAAGGCCGCGGTAAAGATTGTTCCGGTCAACCAGCTGGCTCGGTACCTGAAAAGAGAAACCAGCGCCACCGACCTTTCTCCAATTTTCCTCATTTTGTTGCTAATTCTTTATCTTCTTCAAGTAGGTTTAGGTAACTTTTTTCACTGGAAGAAAACTGAAAGACAAGTTTCTTCATCACCTGTTACCGGGGAGAAAAAGTGAAGCTGTCCTTTCAGTGTATTGGACCAGTTGGCCTTGGCCTGGGGTTATTAGCTGGCACTCTTGCTTTGGTCTGGCTGGCTTACCGGCGGTTTTTACCTGGGAAAGAGACGAAATTTCTCCTTCTCCTGGACCTCCTGGCAGCGATCGGGATTATTTTAATGCTTCTTCGGGCAGAGATTATTCTTAGATTGCCTGGCAGGGAAAAGGGACGCTGGGCAATTCTAATTGATGTTTCAAAAAGTATGGGTCTGGGTAAGGCAGACGATACTCGGCTGGACCGGGTAAAAAACTTTCTTGGTCAGCAGAAGGCCTGGTCTCGGCTGCAGCCTTCCTGGTTTGTGTTTGGGGAGAAGGTCAGACCTATTGTCCCGGAAGAAATCTCCTCGCTCCAGCCACAAGATAGGGCCACCAGGCTGAGGCAAGCAGTGAAAGAGGTAGCGGGTCGCCTTGGTCCAAGGGGCGCCGGAATTATTGTCATTTCCGATGGCCAGGAAACGGATATTTTCCCCGACGAAAACTTTACTCAGAACTTATCTTGTCCTGTTTACTGTGTTGGGGTAGAGGATGAACCGGTGAGTGATTTATCCATTTCTGACGTGGTCACCAATAGCCCTGTTTATAGCGGTGACAGAATTCGTCTGGATGTTTCTGTCAGACAAACTGGTTTTGATGGCCAATCTTTATCAGTCAGTTTGCACAATGCAGGCAAACTGGTGGCTCAAAAGAGTTTGCCGATCACCCAGCCGCTTATGCCCACTGAATTCATTTTGCCTCCGCTTCCCCCAGGAGAGCATTTTTACCAGGTAACAGTTGAGGCCAAACCAGAAGAACAGGTGGTGGTTAACAATAGCTATCCGGTTTTTGTTCGGGTGATTTCCGGTCGTATCCGCATTCTTTATATTGAAACCAGTCTTCGCTGGGAGTATAAATTTCTCAAGAGATACCTGGAAACTGATAGCCAGGTGGAACCGGTATTTTTGGTGAGGGTGGCTGAAAATGTTTTTCAGCAGGCTGGGGGAGAATCCCTGGAAATTCCGGCAGACATTTTCACTAGCAGTTTCTTGAACCGTTTTGATATCCTCATCCTGGGCAATTTTGATTTCACCAATCTCACTAGTAAGCAGTTGCAAGCCCTAATTGATTTTGTCACCAAAGCGGGTAAGAGTTTGTTGCTCCTGGGTGGGGACCAGCTTTTAAAAGGTGTTTCGCAAACTCCGCTGGAAACGATTCTCCCGGTGATGGCGAGTGGTCAGCCTTATCAAATTCTCACTGGTGACTATACGCCTGTTTGGACTGAGGAGGGCAAGACTGTTTTTCCCCTGGAGGGGCTATCTTCCCTTCCGCCTTTGGACAGAATTAACAATGTTCGCCTCCTGAACCCAGGGGCTAGTGTTCTTCTGGTAAAAGGTAATGAGCCCTCAGTGGCTTTTCTGTCCCTGGCTTCCGTGGGGGCAGGCAGGTGTTTAATTCTTGGGAGCGATGTTACCTGGAAGTGGGCCTTTGGAGAAACAACTACCAAGGCAATATATGAATTTTTCTGGACGGGAATGCTGAGAACTCTTTGGGGCCCAGAGGACTATCTTGGTCTGGGCCGAGAACTGCCAGAAATCGTCACTGTCAGAAGAATATATCCCCCTGGTCAACCAGTTGAAGTAAGATTTGTATTTTCGGAGAAGCAGGTAGGAAAAGTCAATTATTCGGTGAAAACTCCAGATAACCAGACCTTGCCTTTATTCCCAGAAGAAAATGTGGCTAAGTTTATCCCGAGAACTGAAGGTGTTTATACCATCAGGGCTGAAGCTGGCGGAAAAAGTAACCTCAGGGAAATTGTGGTTACTGCCGAAGGAGCCGAGATGGCTGAACTTGGAGTGAACGAGCCTGAACTGAAGAAAATAGCCAGTCTTTCCCGGGGCCAGTTTTTCCGATTAAGTGAAAGCCATTCCCTAAAGCAAGCTATTTACCAGCGCCAGGAGTTTGTTACCAGAAGTTTCGGATTGCAGCCGGAGAATAAAAAGTATTGGGTTTTTGTCGTCTATCTTCTGATGAATCTTTGCTGGTGGCAGAGACGCCGCCAGAATATAATCTGAAATCTTTTGGCCAAAGAAGGGGGTATAATAACAGTGATGGACCAGCAGGAATATATCCTGAGCTACTTAGAGTATTTCCGGAGGCTGGGAAAGAGACGGGCCTACCAGGAGCAGTGGCTTTTAACTCTGACGGTGGTAGTTGTTTTCCTTCTTCTGGCTGGTTCTCTTCGGCTCTTCTTTCTTACTTTGCCTATTCTGCTGGTGACAGTCCGCGCCTTTCTCTGTCTGGCTGGGTTAATTGTTTGCTGGCGGTTTCTTAAAGCGCACCGCTGGTGGAGCAAACAATCTTACCTAGACCTGGCCCGGCGAGTGGAGAAAAAGTTCCAGTCGCTTAACAATCACTTGATTAATGCTTACCAACTTAGCCAGCAGAAACGTTATCCTGATTGTCTGGTTCAACGACAGAGAGAAAAAACGGTGACGCTTTTGGCAGCACATGAAGTGGAAAAGGCTGTAGAGGCAGGGAAGGTTGATGCCTACCGGAAGGTCGTGGTTTTCGCGACCATATTGCTGGTGATAGGGCTTTTATTAAGACCTGGACATTTTCTTTCTGGTTGGCGAATTCTTTTTTCGCCTTCATTCACTTGGGATTTTTCCGTTCTGGTAGAACCAGGAGACTGTTCGGTTGAACCTGGGACGGAAATAACCATTCGCACCACCTGGCCAGAGACTGAGGATACTCCTAAAGTGGAGATAAACACCGGAGAAGTGAAGCGCTTTCTGATGACGAAAGAGGGTAACGGATATAGTTTTTTTCTGGGACCAGTGAACCAGCCAGTTATTTACCGGATTGTTGGTCCACACCAGGTTACTCGCTGGTTTCGCCTCAGTCTTAAGGAAAAAACCGGTCTCAGGAAAGTCAAAGTTATCCACGAATACCCCAGTTACACTAGGCTGGGGAAAAAACTTGAGGAAGGAGGGCTAGGACCTATTACTACTTTACGTTTTACCAAATTGACCCTCCAGGTTGACTTCAGCCGTCCGGTCGGAGAGACTTCCCTAATTTTGGGCAATGGCCAAGTCTTCACCAGCCGGGGTCGTTCGCCAACAAAAATTTTCACCTTTCTGGCGACTGATAGCACCCTCTTTGAATTTCAGTATTATGATCTGGCTCTTCGTCAAGTTCTTCGGAGCTCCCGGGAAAAACTTTCCTTGTCGTTTGACCAGGCCCCTTTCCTTACTTTTACTAAGCCTGGTCGTGACCTGGTCGCCCGTTTGCCGGCGACTTTGCCGATTGAAATTGTGGCTAGTGATGATTATGGTCTCGGGATGGTGACTCTTCGTTACCATCAAGGAGAAGGAGAACTCAGCCGTTCTGATCCGGTTGTTTTCCAGATGGAACTAAAAGGAAAAAAATCAGCGACCAGCCGTTCACAGAAAAGGGTATCTTAAAGCAGTGGAAAATATGGTTCAGAATGGGCATCACTCCGAACATGGTAAAGAGAAGTGTTTCCCCGAAGTTGTGGGAGATTT
>JAMWDF010000125.1 GCA_023818865.1 Candidatus Omnitrophota bacterium | reverse complement strand
TACCCCGGCCGCATACCGGAATCTTAATGGGTAACGGCCTTCTTGGCGCTATGGTCTGGGGTGGCGACAATATCTTGAAAATTACCCTGGGCCGGGCAGATTTGTGGGACCACCGGGGCGGAATTGATTGGACAGAGCAAATGAAATACAGTTATCTTCAAGGTCTCCTTCAAACTGGAGACGAAAAAAGACTGAGGAAGATTTTTGAGGGAAATCAGACCATTTCTCCTGGTCAGCCAAGAAGACCGACTGTCCTGCCGGTGGGCCGTCTGGAAATCTGCCTTCCAGGCCACCTAAAGGCAGGTTTGCTTGAAACCAAGACTGGTCATCTCCAACTCCTGGTAGAAAAAAGAGAAACTGCCAGGGTTAAATTTGACCTTCTGATGACAGAACCGCTTCTGGTGGTAAAATGGGAAAAATGCTTAGCACCAATAAAGATGAAGTGTCTACCTGCCTGGCATTTTGTCGGCCAGTATCTCCGGTCTATTTCTTTTGAACCACCGAATATGTTTTCTAACTCTGGTCTCTCTGGCTGGCTCCAGAAAAGACCAGCTGACCCGCCTTATGGGGTGGTCTTCCAGCAGGAAGAGAACTACCTGATACTCACGATTGTTACTGGCGAATCTCCGGAAAAAGTAGTGGAGCAAGCCACCAGTCTATTCACCCGGTACCGGAAAGAGAAAGAAAAGATGCTAAGAGACAACCGGCGCTGGTGGCAAACTTACTGGGCAAGTGTGCCAGAAATTTCGCTGCCAGACAAAAATCTCCAGTTTCTTTACCGCTACGGTCTTTACAAGTTTGCTGGATTGACAAATCCCTGGGGAGTGGCCGCTACCTTACAAGGACCGTGGATAGAGGATTACCAAATGCCCCCTTGGTCTTCTGATTACCACTTCAATATTAATGTGCAGATGTGTTATTGGCCAGCCTACCAGGCTAATCGGCTCAAGCATCTTCAACCACTTTTCCAGATGGTCTGGTCCTGGCGAGAGAAACTCCGGGAGAATGCCAGACTTTTTGCTGGGATTGATAACGGTTACGTCTTGCCCCACGCCGTGGATGACCGGGGAAAATGTATGGGTGGCTTTTGGACAGGGACCATTGACCATGGTTGTACTGCCTGGGTGGGAAAGATGATGTATGACTACTACTTATACGGAGGAGAAAAAGACTTCTTGAGAGAGGTAGCTTATCCCTTTATGGCTGGTGCGATGAAAGTATTTGAGGTCATGTTGGAAAAGCGAGGGGCTAGCTGGCGCTTACCAGTCAGTGTCTCGCCAGAATATCGGGGTTCAGCCATGAATGCTTGGGGGGTGAATTCCAGTTTCCAGTTAGCTTGCATTCACTGGTTAATAGAAGCCTTGATTAACAGTGGCGAGGTCTTAGGAGAAAGACCTGACCCGCTCTGGATTGACATCCAGAAAGGCCTTCCCCGGGCCTGTGTCCAGGAGACCAACGGTCAGAAAAAAATCATGCTCTGGGAAGGGACAGATTTAGAAGAAAGTCACCGCCACCACAGCCATTGGGCTGGACTGGTACCCTTTGACATCATTGACCTGACTGACCCGGAGTGGAAAGAAATTGTCAATTACACCTATGACTGGTGGTGGAGACAGGGAATGGGTTTATGGACCGGCTGGTGCCTCCCCTGGGCCGCGATGATTCACGCTCGGGTCGGCAGCCCAGAAATAGCCCTGGCCCTAATGGCTTACTGGCAACATGTCTTCACCAATGAAGGCTATGGTACCCTCCACGATGCTCAGCTCTACAAAAGAAACCTTAAAGAAACCCCGGATATGAGAATCGGAGAGAACAAAGAAGTAATGCAGATGGATGCAGGCATGGCCGCTACGGCAGCTTTGTTTGATTTTCTGATTCACACTCGCCGCGGGGTTCACTATCTCTTCAGTGGTTTTCCTCCGGCCTCCCGAGGTATTTCTTTCAAAAATATCAGAACACCTGGTGCTTTTTTGATCAGCGCCAAGCGGCCAGAAAATAAAGTTACCCAATTAGAAGTGTTTAGCGAAAGAGGGGGCTCTTTCCGGCTGGCCAGTCCCTGGCCAGAACGAACAGTAATTACAATAGGAAGAAAAAAACTCCTGTTGTCAGGAAAACAACTGGAGATTTACCTCAGACCTGGGGAAACCGCTCTCTTCAAGTCTGGTTAGTTCTGCTTTCAACAAGTAGCACGGCATAATGAATAGCTGTCACTAAACTTTCGGCTTTCGCTATTCCCTTCCAGGCGATATCAAAGGCAGTTCCATGGTCCACAGATGTCCTGACCATTGGCAATCCCAGAGTAATGTTTACTCCAGTATCAAAGGCAAGCATCTTAAAGGGGATCAGACCCTGGTCATGGTAAAGGCAGATGTACCCGTCTATTATTTTCCTCCTTTCTGGAATAAAAGCAGTATCAGCTGGCCAAGGACCCTCAATCACAATCCCTTTCTCCTGGGCGATTCTCACCGCCGGCCTAATAAACCTCTCTTCTTCCGCGCCGAAAAGACCCTCTTCTCCAGCATGCGGATTAAGAGCACAAATTGCCAGTCGGGGTTTTCTCTTTTTCAGCCGAGACAGCGCCTCAGCTGAAAGTTCAATAACCTCCAATATTCTTCTGGTAGAAAGCAAACCAGGCACTGAGGCAAGATTAGTGTGGGTAGTGACAAGAGAGCAGGTAATAGTTTTTGAAGCTAACATCATACAGGTCTTTTTGGCACCAGTTAGTTTTGTGAAAATTTCTGTGTGTCCGGGATAGTTAATCCCAGCCAGATGAAGTGACTTTTTGGAAATCGGCGCAGTGACTACTGCCGCCAGTTTCCCTTCACTTGTTAAGGAAATGGCTGTTTTGATATAAAGAAAGGCTGCTTGACCACAGCAGGCCTGGCTGATACCTGGTTTAATCTGATCGGGAGAAACAAGTTTCAGGTCAATCACCGCCGGGCCAGCAATTTTTCTTGGAGAAAAAGATTCAGTTAACGAAAGAACTTTTAGGTTCCACCTAGGAGCCAAATGTTTCAAAATTGAGGCATCTCCGATAATCACCGGGTGACACACCTTTTTCACCGCCGGATGGTTCACGGCCTTAAGGCAGATCTCCGGACCGATGCCCGCAGCATCTCCCATGGTGATTCCGATTACCTGTTTTCTCCTGGCCATCTGACTTTTCCCGTACTGTTAAATTTTACCACTTCCCCGGCCTGGGTGCCTGAAGGTAGAATAACTTTATGAAATTCAAGCCTGACTGGGAAAAGGTAAAACAGCGCTATCTGGCTTTCTGGCAAGGAGAAATATATGACCGGGTTCTGCTTTCCATCACTGTCCCCTGTCTATTACCCCTCAACAAACCAGTTCAGCCAGAGCCAGAAAAAAGGTTTACCGATACTGATTATCTTCTTCAGACCTCCTGGAAAAAATTAACTACTACCACCTGGCTGGCTGATGCTCTCCCAGTAATTTCTTCCGACTGTGGGTTACTTTTTCCGGATTGCCTTTTCGGAGCAAAGATGATTTACCGAGAGAGCCTTTGGACCAGACCAACAATTACTTCTTGCAAAGAATTGCTCAACTGGCCTTCTCCGAGAATAACCCATCATCTTGTAAGAAGACAGGAACAGTATTTTAGACAGGTGGGGAACAAGGCAAGGAATCATTGTCTGGTAGCTTTGCCGCCTATTACTCCTGGGCTGGACTGTCTAGCTAGTGTCATAGGGACAGAACGCCTCTGTGAAGAAATGGCTGAAGACTCGCCTTTCCTTCTTCCGGCCCTGGGGGAGATTGACCAAACCTGGTTTTGCTTGTACCAACATTTTTCTCAAATAGCTACTGCTCTGAATCTGGAAACTACTGGATATTTACCGCTCTGGGGACCTGGGAAAACCGCGGTTTTCCAATGTGATTTCCTGAATCTGATCAGTCCAAGAATGTTTGAGAAGTTTGCTCTTCCTTCCCTGTTGTTCTGTCTGGAAAAGGTGGACCACGCCATCTTTCACTTGGATGGAATAAAGTCTCTCAACCACCTAAATACTCTTCTTGCCTGCGAGAAGATTGAAGTCTTTCAGTGGCAACCCCGAGGACCTGGCCGGACCATTGTTGATATAGAAAAGTGGCTTCCTTTACTTAAGAAAATTCAGGCTGCCAGGAAAAAAATATATATCTCTTGCCTGCCGGAAAAAGTGTCTCTCGTTCTGAAGACCCTTTCTTCTAAGAACCTTTTCCTGGAGACAGAAACCAGAACAGTAGAAGAAGCCCGGGAGTTAGAAAAATTGGCTTTCAAGTCCACGCATGACTGAGTTTCTATAAATGCTGGTCCTTAAGAGAAGATCTTTAACCAATAGCCTCGGTGAAATTCTATAGCCTGATACCCAAGCAGCCCTCGTAGATATCTTCGGAATGTTTATCAAAAGTCTGGCCAAGAGTTTAGGGCAAGCAATGTTGTCCTTCTATTTTTTCGCTAAACCTTAGCTTTGTTTATCTCTTCACTTCTATCTTTAACTACTTCCTAATCACTTCACCACCAAACGATAACTCTCTGAGTGGCTGTTGAATTCTGGAGCGTAAAGACACTGGATGCAGGCAATTCCAGTGTGATATTCGCCAGGGAGTTGAATCCTGACAGAATACTCAAACACGTAGGTGCCTTTTGGCAGATAGTCAATAAAAAAGTGGCTGGCCGTATCCCGGGTAGATTGATAATAAGCCAGACCATCTTGATACCGGTATCCGGAAAGCACATCTACTGGCTCGGTGCCACTACCTCTCTGGTCCTTGAGATGGACATATTCCATATCCCTGTCCACCCGCAACTCAATCCTCACCACTAGTTCATCGCCTACTGAAAGAGTACCTTTGACCGGCTTCAACACCGGTCCTTTTTTCGTGTATTCTTTGATAAACAATGTTTTTTTCAGTTTCAATGGCGTGCCCTGGTAAGCGTTCACTTTCTCTATGTCCTCCAGGTACTGCCAATGAACAGCCCCCCAGGCAACTCCTTTATCAATCTTCTTCACACCAACCTTGGCCATTTCCGGTTTAACTTGCTCCCGGACAAACCGATGCTGATAAAAACCGGTACCTGCCTCCACCTTTTCTGGTTTTAGTTTCTTTCCCCCAAGAAAAATCTCAACCACTGCCTCTGAAGTGAGCAAATTGCTCCCGCGGAGCAAAAGCGCGTAGACAGCATCAGCGGTAGCTTTAGTAGTTTTCCAATCCTGGGTTTGCTTTTGCTTCAAGAGCCAAACCTTACAGTTTTCCACTGCTTGGGCATCTGCCATCACTTCGTCAAAGGCTTCAATCATCATTGCCTGAGTCTCTATCGGCGCCCGGTACCACCACCAGGAAAGTTCTGTTTCCCGCCAGAACATGCCCATCTCTTCGTCGGTAACTGACCGTTCTTTTATTGAGTTCATAATATCCTTGGCTGTTTCTCGGTCCCCAAATCTTTTCAAGGCAATAGCCAGATGGGCCTGAGATTGCCGCCAGACCAGCGCTAACCAGTATTTCCTTGCCTGAGAGAGGAAATAATCTACCGCTTCTTTGGTCTGCCCGGTAATCGGCTTATCCTTCAAAAAGAAACTTCGGCCATAAAGATAGAAAGCAATGGTAGGACTGAGATGGTTGTCTTCCTTTTTCCCATATTTGAGAATATCCTGGTAAATTTTCTCCATCCATCCATCCAGCCGCTGGAGAGATTTCAGGGCAGGAGTAATTTCCATCTCCACTCCCAGATGTCTTAGCCGACCAAAACCAGTAGCGATGTAAAGGGTAATGTAATCATTGGCTGGTCCACCAGGAAACCAGGGCCAGCCACCGTCCGGCAATTGTAATTCAGTCAATTTTCTAAGAAGCCTTTTCGTCTCATCATTAAGCCGGTTCTCGGCAAAAAGAACTGCGATGTTCCGCCTGGCTTCAGTTTCTGCCTGAGCCTGTCTTAACCAGGGAGTTTCTTCCAGAATAACCGTTTTTAGCTCCTGGTTTTTTTCCAGAGGGCTATCCAGAGCAGCTGTTTTCCTCCATTGCTCAAAGATCCTCTTAATCTTCGGGTCAGAATTAACTATCATCCGCGCCAAGGCATTAGCATATAGCCGGTTGAAGCTCTGTTCCACACACTCATACGGATACTCCATTAGGTAAGGCAACGCCAGCACCGCATACCAGGCTGGATTAGAGGCCATTTGAACAGTCAAACTCTGGTGTTTAAGGGTAGATGACTTCCTAGATTCAAGCAGGCTGTCAAAAGTGAAATCTCTGCTGGCTGGTCCACGGATAGGTAAAGGCAAAGATTCTGTTACCAGAAGTTTTCGGGAAAGAACCGGCAGATAACCTTCTTCGCCATCAGAAAGCCGGCCGGTACTAGCCACCGCTTGGTAAATCAGGAAATCGCATTCTTCAGGAATAGCCAGCCGCCAGGAAAAACGGGCTGATTCCTTAGACGCCAGGTTAAAACTCTTTTCTGGTTGAACATTGCTCAAAAGCCGATCCACAGGGTTAACAGTCCGGGCATCAAGCAAATTCAGCCTGACTTTCCCGATTTGCCTGGTCGGCGACTGATTAGTAAGTTTCACCACAAACTCAATCACATCCCCTTCCCGCAAAAACCTCGGAGCATTAGGCTCCACCATCAATTCCTTGGCTGTCACCACCTTATCTGTCAGAAATCCGCTGCGCAAATTTCGGTCATGAGCAAAAGCAAGGAACTTCCACTCTGTCAGAGCTTCCGGCATAACAAACTCCATCCGGACCACCCCGTTTTCATCTGAAACCAAATGCGGAAAGAAAAACGCGGTTTCGTTCAGATTTTTTCTTGGCGTCACCCGGGAAAGGTCCACGGCAGGAATTTCTATCTCTTCTGGAGAAGCCGTCGCTTTCCGTTCTTCTTTGATTCCTGCGGCGGCCGGTACTGACACTTTTTCTGCCAGCCCTACCCGGTCAGCCGCCGCCATTTCTCCATTTGCCGCCATCCGTAACTGCCTATCTCTTACGCCGTCCAACTTGCCAAATCTATACCCCTGCAAGTTAACACTGACCTCGTCAGGGAAACGGCGGTAACTCAATTCTGCGGCTCGGTAATCAGTCTGCCAGCTCGCCCAAAGAGTTTGAAAACTGGCCAACATATTTTCAAACCTGGATTGCATCCTGGAGTGTTCTTGATAAAAGTATTGACTGAAAGACTCCATCCAGCTATGGGGCAAATAGGCATCAAGAGAGGCGTCAGAGTAATTCCGCTTGAGGGGATGGTTGTGACTGATCGCCAGACCTCGCTAGCCCCTGGTGAAATA
>JAMWDF010000124.1 GCA_023818865.1 Candidatus Omnitrophota bacterium | reverse complement strand
CTACCGCCCCGCCGGCCACCCGGGCGACTGTTTCTCTACCCGAAGCCCGCCCTGCTCCGCACCAGTCCTGAGCCTCGCCATACTTGAGAAAAAAGGGGAAGGTGGCGTGACCTGGACGGAAAATATCTTTGTAAGCCCGATATTGCTGAATGTGGATTGGCTGAGTGTCAACGTTGTAGATAATAATTCCGACCGGTGCTCCAGTGGTAATACCATCCTGCCCGAGACCAGCAAAGATTTCACACTGGTCAGTTTCCTTTCTGGGGCTGTTCAGCTTTCCCACTCCTGGCCGTCTCTTATCCAGTTCCTGCTGAATAATCTCTCTGGTGAGTTTCAAACCAGGTGGCACCCCGTCAATAATTACTGCCAAAGCCGAACCTTTTCCTTTGCCGTAAGATTCCCCACAGCTAGTCACCCGAAAAATGCGGCCAAAACTATTCCCCAACAAGAAAACCTCCTTTGTTATTGTTCCGATTTCACTTCAACTGTTGCCCCCAAAACAGTAAGCATATCAAAAAAATCCGGGAAGGTAATCCGGGCAGCTTCGGCTGTCCTAACAATAGTTTTCCCTCGAGCACGCAGACCCGCGAGACTTAGAGCCATAACCACCCGATGGTCATGATGTCCGTTAACTTCCGTTCCTTGCAAAAGTGATTGGTGAATTATCAGCCCATCTTTTTTTTCTTGCACCTTGGCTCCCAATTTGCTCAATTCTTTAGCCATAACCGCAATTCTGTCGGTTTCCTTGATTCTGGCCTGGGGGACATTGTCAAGGATAGTAGTACCTTCAGCCAGGCAGCCAAGTACTGAAAGAGCTGGTAAGGCATCCGGCGTTTCGTTAAGGTCAAGATGGATTCCATGAAGTTTGCTGCCCCCGCGCAGGCGAATTCCGGCTTTTTCAATCCGGATGTTTACCCCCATCTGTTGGAGATAGTCCAAAATAACTTTGTCTCCCTGCGTATCGTTTAAGTCAAGGCCACGCAGGAGGACATCGGAATTGGTGATGGCAGCGGCCACCAAGGGAAAAGTGGCTGTACTCCAGTCACCGGAGATTTGTTTCTGAAATGGGCGATAATGTTGCTGTCCTTTTATGTAAAAGTGAGTTAAGTTTTCATTCCCGTCATAGATAATTTCTTGTTCGTCAAGCCAGGCGAGTGTCATCTTGACGTAGGGGGCCTCGCGAAGGTTAACCACCGTCAACTCAGTATCACTTTCAGCCAGGGGACAACTAATCAGGAGGGAGGAAACAAATTGGGAATTGAGGCCATCAATTGTGGCCCTTCCTCCTTTGATGATTCCTTGAACGGAAATTGGCGGACAACCATTGCCATTCAGGGAAATAGCTCTAGCCCCTAATTGGTTGAGAGCATTTAGCAGCGGTTGGACTGGTCTGGATCGGAGAGAGTTATCCCCATCCAAGATGGTTTCAAACGGTGCCAGAGAAGTCACTCCGGCCAGGAGATTGAATGATGTTCCTGAATTCATCAGGTCAAGTTTGCCTGAGGGGGGATGAGGGCAACCGCCAAAGCCATAAACCTCCCATTTGTCTGCTTGACATTCTATTTGAGCACCAAGACTGATGCACGCATTCACTGCCGCCTGAGTATCTCCCGAGTGAAGTGGTTTAATCAGAGTTGATTTGCCCTGGGCCAGAGAAGAGATTATCACTGCTCTGATGGTATGTGACTTGGAAGCAGGTACCTGAAATTCCCCCTTGAGACTTTCCGTGGAATAGACGATGGCTACCATAATATCTATTCTACTATTAGAGAAGGCCGGAGACAAGTAACATCCGACAAGATAACCGGCTGAAGTCTTAGCTTTCCCTGACAGCGGTTTCCCCGGGTGATATAATAAAACATCCAAAAGAGACAAAAGGGTAAGGGTGCAGGATAATTTGATTGCCTATGAATCTACTGGAGATTTTAGCCAATGGTGAAAATAACCTTGAAGCATAAGCAGGGTAGCTATCCTATTTATGTGGGAGTTTATTTGGCCGAAATAGGTCCCCGCTTAAGGCGAGAAGATTTTGGGCAGAAGGTAATGGTTATTACTGATCGGAAAGTATCCACCCTGTATGGAGAAACGGTGGTCAATAGTCTTTACCAGGCAGGTTTTCAGGCAAATTTAGCCATTTCCGGCCAGGGGGAAAAGGCTAAGACCTTCCGCACCGTTTACCGTCTTCTTCAGGCAGTCTCTCAATATAATCTGGAGCGAAAAGATGTTATCCTTGGCCTGGGTGGCGGAGTGACTGGAGATATTGCTGCTTTTGTTGCTTCTATTTACTTGCGGGGAGTTCCTTACGTGAGTGTCCCTACCACTCTTTTGGCTCAGGTTGATGCCGCGATAGGCGGAAAAACTGGAGTTGACTTGCCCTGGGGAAAAAATTTAATTGGTACATTCTATCAACCTCGGTTAGTGTGGATGGATATTGGTACTTTGCTGAGCCTGCCTCGTCGTCAGATACTCCAGGGCATAGCCGAGGTGATTAAATACGGGATGATACTTGAGGCAAGCCTTTTATCATTTCTGGAAGAGAATTCACCAGATACCCTCTTCAAGCATTTCCCCTTGCTGGTGGAAAAGAGTGTCAAAATAAAGACTCGGGTGGTGGAATCTGATGAGAAGGAAGAAAAGGGGCTCCGGGAAATTTTAAATTTTGGTCATACGGTTGGGCATGGAATTGAAATGGCTTACCTGCCTAAATTTACGCACGGGGAATCAGTTTGCCTGGGGATGGTTGCTGAAAGCTGGCTGGCAATCAATCTTGGCTATGCAAAAAAGGAAATTTTGGCCCGGCTGATATGTCTCCTTAAAAAATATAGTCTACCATGGGATATCAGTCGCCTTTCAGTTGACCGAGTTCTCAGATTTTTGAAGTTTGATAAGAAAGTAAAACAGGGGCGCTGGCGGTTTGTTCTTCCTCGCAAGATAGGGCAGGGAGAAACCGGGGTAGAATTGGAACCAGGTTTTGTTAGACAAACCTGGAAGAAATTCTCAAGGAGAATAACCAATGAAGGGTAACAATCTGGAACAGTGGCGGAAAAAAATCAATGAACTGGATGCGCAACTACTAAAGATTTTGAACGAGCGAATTAACATCGTCAGAAAAATTGCAGAGATTAAAAGTCACACTGGAACTCCAGGTTTTGACCCCTCCAGGGAGAAGGTAGTGGTGGAACGACTAAAGAAGATTAACGAGGGACCGCTCAGTTCCCGAGAGGTTGAAGTGATTATGGAAACAATCTTTCGAGTGTATCGTTCCTACAGCGGCCCATTTGTAGTGGCTTATCTGGGACCGCCCGGTACTTTTACTCACCAGGCTGCCTTGAAGAGATTTGGAGAAAGAGACAAGTATCTTCCGTGCAAGACCATAAGTCAAGTTTTCCAGGCGGTAGAGAAAAACCATGCAGATTTTGGGGTTGTTCCTATTGAGAATTCCAACGAAGGAGTAGTTACTCACACCCTGGATGTGTTTTTGGAAAGCGACCTTGTAGTAAACTCTGAAATTCTGTTGGAAATTCACCACTGTTTGCTTTCACGCTCTTCAAGGACTTCGTCGGTCCGAAAGATTTATTCTCATTCCCAGGCACTTGGACAGTGCCGGCAGTGGATTGAGGAAAATCTCCCTGGAGTGGAACAGGTGGAGACGGAGAGCACCATTCAGGCAGTACAGCGAGCTCAACGTTCTCCTGGCGCAGGAGCAATTGCTCCCCAAACGGCTGCTAACATTTACCGGATGAAAATTCTGGCTTTCAATATTGAAGACTACCGGGAAAATATCACCCGGTTTCTGGTGATCGGAAGAAATTTCTCTCAGCCGTCCGGCCATGACAAAACTTCTATTCTTTTTTCAATAAAAGACCGAGTAGGAGCCTTACACGATATGTTAGTTCCTTTTAAGAAATACAACATAAATCTTACCCGGATTGAATCCAGGCCGACTAGAAGAAAAGCGTGGGAGTATGTATTCTTCGTAGATTTTGAAGGACACAAAGACCAGGAGAAGGTAAAGGCAGCTATTGAAGAACTTTCTCGTCAATGTGTTTATCTGAGAGTACTGGGTTCTTATCCGGCTGGATAGACAATGAGAAAAAAGAGGTGAAAGATGGCTGACCTAATCATTATGAGTGCGCAGGCGACAGAGGCAGAAGTGCAAAAGGTGGTTTCCCGGGTGAAGCAGCTTGGCTTTAACGTCCATGTGAGCCGCGGTGAGGAAAAAACACTTATAGGTCTAATTGGGGATACTCGCGGGATTTCCGATGAAGTTTTCCGCATGTTGCCTGGGGTTCTGGAAGTGATTACCATTTTGAAAGAATACAAACTGGTAAGCCGGGAATTTAAGAAAGAAGATACTAAAGTTTCCATAGGGGATGTGAGCTTTAGCCGCGAGAATTTTGTGGTGATAGCCGGACCGTGCTCTGTAGAGAGCGAAAAAGGTTTGCTGGAAACCGCTAAGATAATCAAGAAGGCAGGAGGGAAAATTTTGCGGGGTGGGGCTTATAAACCGAGGACTTCGCCCTATTCCTTTGATGGTCTAGGCAAAGAAGGACTGGAAATACTGCGTCGCGTGCGGGAAAAGACAGGTCTACCAGTGGTGACTGAAGTGATGGCTCCGGAAGAAGTAGACCTGGTGGCTTCAGTGGCTGATATGTTGCAGATTGGAGCCAGAAATATGTTCAATTACCGGTTGCTCCAGCGAGTAGGACAGAGCCAAAAACCGGTTCTCCTCAAGCGAGGATTTGAAGCTAAACTGAAGGAGTTTCTTAATAGTGCCGAATACATTTTGAAAGAAGGGAACAACCAGGTAATTTTATGTGAAAGAGGCATTAGAACCTTTGATGATGAGTTTACCAGGAATACCTTAGACCTGGCTGCAGTTCCGGTTCTCAAGAAGGAAACGCACTTGCCTGTTATTGTTGATCCGAGTCATGGTACCGGCAGGAGGGACCTGGTTTTCCCGATGGTTAAGGCGGCCTTAGCCGCTGGGGCTGATGGGGTGATGGTAGAGGTTCATCCTCGCCCGGAAGAAGCATTTTCCGATGGATTCCAGTCCCTGAGGTTGGATGAATTTGAAAGCCTGATGAAGAAACTCCACCCGTTTTTGGAGGTGGTTGGTCGGCGCTGGTAGTATTTGAGTGCTCTGGGAGGTCTGAGTGAATACCTTTTCTTTTTGGTTGCCTACCAAAATAGTTTTTGAAAGGGGAGGGCTGGAAAAGGGGTTGCGGCTGGCAGCGGGAATAGGGCATTCAGCATTTATTGTTTGTGGTAAGAATTTTGCCTCTGGAAGCGGACTGTTAAACCGAATAACCAGAGTTCTGTCAGAGACCAGGGTAACTTGGACGACGTTTGCCCAAATTAAGCCAGAACCAGATATAGAAAACGTAGAAGAAGGTTTTTCTTTATACCAAAGGTCAGGCGGCGATATGATCTTGGCTGTGGGTGGTGGCAGCGCTCTGGATGCAGGTAAGGCAATTGCCGTTCTGGCTACTAACGGAGGGAAATTGCGGGACTACTTCGGAGTGGATAAGTTTGGCCGGAAACCCTTACCGGTTGTTGCCGTTCCTACTACCTGCGGAACAGGTAGCGAGGTTACTCAGTATGCGGTGATTGTTGACCGTCAGGCAGAGACCAAGAGAACAATTAGTAGTGAGAGTATTATTCCGGAACTGGCGATTCTTGACAGCGACCTTTTGAAAACGCTTCCACCTTTGTTAGTGGCAGCCACGGCGATGGATGCTTTTTCGCATGCTGTGGAATCTTTTTTGGCAGTCAAGGCTAACTGGCTTTCTAGAAGCTTTTCTCTCGCTTCTCTAAATGCTCTTCTGAAAGCCATACCTCAGGCGGTGACAGAAAAGGAAAGAGAAAAGTTCAAGGAAATAGCTTTCTATGGATCAATGATGGCTGGTCTGGCCCTTAACCAGACAGGGACGATTCTTATCCATGGAATGGGCTATGTTCTGACTATATTTTATGGTCTTCATCATGGTACGGCCAATGCTCTTTTGATGCCAGCTGTTTTGAAGTTTTTGAAGGCTAAAGGTCTGGAAAGAGAGGTGAATGAAATTGAGTCTCTATGGAGGGGAGAGGATGGATTGCGGAAATTATTAAGGGAAATAGGATTGCCTTTGTGCCTAAGAGAGATAGGCGGAAAGCCTGAAGATATTTCTGATTTGGTAAGACTATCTGAAATTTGTTGTCAAAGAGCGGTGAGGAATATGGGGGTAAAACCAACCGAGGAAGACTACGCGGAGATTTGGAAAGCGTTACTTTAACTGAAGAAAAGGGGGAGGCGTGAAAGTTAACCTGATGGAAATGACGTTAAAAGAGGTACGGGAGACCGGGAATCCTGAAGTAGCCATCTTACCTTGGGGTTCATGTGAGTGTCATAACTTACATCTGCCTTACGGCTGTGATTCTTTGACAGTGTCGGCGGTTGCGGAGCGTTCAAGTATCCGGGCAGTCCAAGCAGGAGCAAAAG
The DNA here is from genome assembly GCA_023818865.1 of Candidatus Omnitrophota bacterium. GTDB lineage: Bacteria > Ratteibacteria > UBA8468 > B48-G9 > DSTR01 > JAMWDF01. Next base: position 873 of record JAMWDF010000124.1, on the reverse strand, counting down.
CAGTTGTTCTGCCAACCATTCCGATAGGAGTGAACTCAGATTTGTTTGGTTTTCCACTGGTATTGCATCTCTCACCGACTACTCAGTTAGAGATACTAAGAGATATTGTCTGGTCGTTAGAGCATCACCAGATATACAAACTTTTGTTGATTAATGGCCACGGAGGAAATAATTTCAAGGCGCTGGCCAAGCAGCTTTATGCTCAAACTAAGGTGCGCCTTTTCTTATGTGACTGGTGGAAATTGGTCCAGGAGGTGGCGCAACAGGTTTGTGATGACTCAGGAGGCGAACATGGTAATGAGGCAGAAACCTCCTGGATGATTTACCTCTATCCCGAGTTAGTCCACTTGGAATGGGCGGATAGTGGGCAGGTAAAAACGCCCCGCCTTGAGAGTCTTAAGAAAGAAGAAATCTGGACAGCGCGCCCCTGGCATTTCTTAACAGTAAATTCTGGGTACGGGGACCCTCGCCAGGCGACCTTTGAAAAGGGGGAGAAAATTGTAGAGGCGGCGGTGGAAAAAATTTCAAGAATTATCCTGGAGCTTTCCCTGGTTGTTCTTGACGATAGTTTTCCTTATTGACCATGCAAGTCTTCCATTTCCTTTCAAAAACCTCCCCGGGGCGGCGATTAACCCTGGGTATAGGTAAGTTTGACGGAATCCATCTGGGACACCAGCGGATTTTCAGGGTTATCAGAAGAGCAGCCAGAGCAACAGGAAGAGAAGCTGGAGTTTTCACTTTCAGACATTTTCCAGTGGATTTTATCCTATCTCCTTGGTCGGAAAAGTTACAATTACTGGAGAAATTCGGCCTGGGATGGTGTTTATGGAGCGATTTTGAAGAAATTTCCCATTGGGAGCCAGAGCGGTTTAT
>JAMWDF010000123.1:5518-7370 GCA_023818865.1 Candidatus Omnitrophota bacterium | reverse complement strand
TGTATTTCTTCATTAAGCTGTCGGGTTCATCCAGGTGAAAGCCAAATTCAGTGTTGAGATAGGTATTCACCTTAAGATTACCAATTTCCCAGGCGGCCAAAGGTACTACCATCACCAAGAAGCTCAAGGCTAAGCAAATTTTTCTCATTTTTCCCCCTGTGTTTTTTCACCACTTCATCTTTTGCAAATTTTCCACGGTAAACAGGTCTTCTTTCAACCCCTGGTCAAACTTAATTTTCTCATTGACAACGATGGAAATATCATTAGTCCTTAAATCTTTGCCCTCAATGATAATCTGGGTGGGATATTTTGATGGTCCGACTAACTCATAAGAACGGAAAAGGGTCTTATACAGTTTTCCGCTTTTGTCAAAGACTTCCTGAAAAAGGCAACAACCATCGCTTTTGCGCAGCCAGAAGGTTCTCTTAGAGCGGACTGTCTTTCTCCGGGGAAAGGCCTCCACCAAATAACATTCTTCGCCAGCATAATAGGTTTTCTGGTCGTATTCTGACTTGTAGCCCGGGAATTTCCTCACGCCCAGTAGATTATAAGTTTCATAGGAAGGCCTCCAAGAAGTAATCTCCTCTACAGTGAAGACACTGCCCATGAAGGAATCGTCATCGTTAGCCGGTGAGGTTCTTCTCACTTTTTTTAAGGAAGGCAGATACAGCCACTGTTCCCGTTCCTTTTCCGGATTAAGGTAAGTCCAGGTAAGAATAGAAATCCCTTTAACTGCGGCTGGGGAGACAAAAGCCACGTAATCCTTGTAGTCAATGCCGCCTCGCTGAAGAATAATCCTTGCCCGGTAGCCCTCTCTTTCCCTTCTGTTTTTCCCTCGATCAATGAGAATCACCTTATTGTTGCTGGTGTAATCCTGAGCAAACCGGGTAAACTGAATCTGATACCAGAGATCCATCATTTCTTCAGCGCTCATTCCCTCTTTTGGCCTGGGCACTTCCTTGGCAAAAAGATTTAGCGCCAAGCTGCCTGAAAAAATTAACCACAACCATTTTCTGAGCATCTTCCCCTCCTGGTTAAATTCTTTCTCTTATCTTCTGATTTGTAGACAAACCTTGAGCCACCGACCTGCCTCCTGAAAGAAATAGAGCTGGTAAAAGGAGTAAAGCGGCGACCATATTCAAAAAGAGTAAACAGGCTAGAGATAACCCCAGTTTGGCTTCCATTTTAACCGGGGATAGTACCCAGATGATGACCCCGACAGCCACTGAGGCAGCAGTGAAGAACACTGCTTTGCCTGAAGTTAACAGGGTCTGGCGGAGGGCATCTGGTTTTTGCCGTTCATCCCTCATCCGACCAAGGATGTAGATGCCGTAGTCTACTCCTAAGCCGATGCCTAAAGAAGCAAGCGGAAGTGTTTCTATTGTCAGTCCCACTCCCAGGAAGCCCATCACCCCAAAAGTAACCAGGATACTGAAAAATAAAGGGACCAGAAGTAACAGTCCCTGGAAAAAACTACCGAGAAAGATTGAAGAAGCCACCAGAATTACCGGAGTAACCATCATTAAACTTTGCGGGATACTCTTCCTGATAACCTCATTGACTGCAGCCAGTTGTCCAATAATTCCGCCTGGGTAAAGAAAATCTACCGCTTTGGTCCGATGGTTAGTCCTTACCCATTCCTTGGTGGCTCTGATCAACTTGTTGATAGTAGTACTTCGGTGGTCTTTGACATCAATCTTGATATTGGCATTATTAAAGTCAGGGCTGCAAACATGGTCAAAATCGCCTGGAAAACCTGAGAGAGAATAGAGAAAAAGGTATTCGCCGATGGTCGCGTCTTTTTCCGGAATGCAGAAATACTCAAACTTTCCCTCATTGAAAACCATGTGAA
>JAMWDF010000123.1:0-5508 GCA_023818865.1 Candidatus Omnitrophota bacterium | reverse complement strand
CCAGCCTCAGGTACACTTTTCAGAAGGTAACCCTGAAGTGATTCCATTTCTTTCAATACCTCGGTGCTAAGCAGTGCCTCTGGCCCACGACCTGCTACCATGATGTAGTAAGGGTCAGTTCCACCGAAATGCTTATTGATAAAGGATTCGCTTTGGTTGTAATGAGATTCAGGATAAAGAGCCGGCGAACCAGGCTGCTCATCTCCCACCCGCAATTTCACCACCCCAATCAGTCCGAAGATGGCAAAAGCACCAAATAACCAAAAAATCGTTCTTCGTCTCCGGAACAACCAGTCACTGACCAAGACCATTAATCTATCTACCAACCCAGCCCTTTCCTCTCTTTCCACCTCCTCTCTGACTGGTAGGGGGAGATAGGAAAGCAAAGAAGGGATGAAAAAGATGGTGGTGAAGAAAAGACTGAAAACTCCGGTGCTGGCAGCCAGGGCCATCGTCTGAAGCAGAGGAAAAGGAATAAGTAACAGAGTAAGAAAACCGGCGCCGTCAGTAAGCAAGGACACAGTTGCCGGGCTAAACAGCGACTGAAGGACCCGGAGGCTAATTTCTTTTCGGTCAGAGATTTGTTTTGCTTCTTCGTAGTAGCGTTTGAGGAACTGGACACTATGACTCACACCTAAAGCCATTACTAAAAAGGGAACCAGGATGGTGGAAGGAGAAAGATTGGCCCCGCTGACAGTCAGCGAAGCCAGGCCCCACAGACTGGCCATCAACGCACTGGTCAAAGGAATCAAAACTCCCCTTTTAGAGCGGAAAGAAAGGTAGAGCAAACCAGCCAGGACGAAGAAAGAAAACATGAAAAGGTAAAGCATCCGGGGAAGATAATAATCAAGCCAGCCTTCAAGAATAGGCCGACCCGAATAATAAACTTCTACCTCCGGACTGCTGATTGCTTCCGTCAAGGTGCGCACTCTTTCAAAAATGGTTCGGGAAGGAATACCGGAGAAAAAATCTGCCTGAATGAGGGAGGAAGAAAGATCCCGGGAGACAAAGACGCCATAGACCATTGGATTTCTTTTCACCGCCTCCTGAAAAATAGCAATTTCAGTAAGTGATTCCGGAACAGTAGGCATCAACCGTTCAATTTTGAGACCAGAGGCGTCAGCCTGAATACGCCTCATCTTATGAGCGGCCAAGCCATTGATGCGGGAGATATTTACCCCTTCTGTGAAGTAGAGATCTTCTGTCAACCGGTAGATTTTTTCCAAAATCTCCCGGGTGAAGATTGTTCCCTTCTTGGCTTTGATAACGATAGAAACCTGGTTTAGCCCCCCGAATACCTCTTCTAATTTATCCTGGACAGTCATGGCCGGGTGGCCCTTAGGGACAAAATCCCCTAAATTGGTGGCTATTCTTAGGTGACGCACCGAGAAAAGACAAAAAAGGGCTATCAGCAAGGGAAAAATAACAAAGAAGAGTCGCCGCTGAATGACAAAGATGGCTAATTTCTTGTTCATTTCAGTTCTTCTTTTTTCACCTTTCCGGTACTGGTTCGAGGTAATTCTGACCGGGTTTCAATTACGGTTGGTATCTTGTAGCGAGCAAGATGATTCCGACAAAAACTCGTTACCTCAGGCAGGGTCATCTCCTGACCATCCTGGGTGACAAAAACCGCCTTGACAGCCTCTCCCCGAACCGGATCAGGAATACCTACCACCGCTACCTCTTTTACCCGGGGATGGAGTCGCAAAATTCCTTCTACCTCCGGAGCAAAGACATTTAATCCACCAACAATGATTACCTCTTTTTTTCGGCCGATAATGTAAAGATACCCTTCATTATCAAATCGGCCGTAATCTCCGGTATAGAGCCAGCCATCTTTGATTATTTCTGCAGTCAATTCAGGTTGCCGATAATATCCTGGGGTAACTGGCCAACCTTTCATAATAATCTCCCCGATTTCTCCAGACGCCACATCTTCCCCGTTATCATTGACAATCTTTACTTTCATCCAGGGAACAGGTTTGCCAACAGACCCAGGTTTAATTTTTTCCAGGGGCATGAGCACATTGGGAGCGGCTGATTCAGTTAGCCCGTAACCACCTACCAACAGGGCATTCGGACAATACTGGCGGAAACGGTTGACCAGTTCCTGTCCCCCAGGCGCGCCAAAAAGAGAAATCCAGCGCAAAGAAGAAAGATCAGCCTTTTCAAACTCTTTCAGGTTGACCAACCCAGCGAAATGAGTGGGAACAAGAAAGGTGAAGGTAATGCGGTGGTGGACCAGACCATGGAGTAATTCTAAGGGATGCAAACGGTCTATCAAGAGCATAGGAATGCCCTGAAGAATTAATAAAGGGGCGCATACACCACCGTTATGCGAGAGAGGAACAGCGCACATGCCAATATCTCCAGGAATGAAGTAGCGGTAATAATGCATGGTTGCGCATGGACTCTCCAGATGGCGGTAGGTCCACATCACCCCTTTAGGAATACCGGTAGTGCCTGAAGTATAAAAGATAGCTGCCAGGTCAGTATCCTCAATGTCTGTAGCTGGAAAGGGCCTTCCTGCCGCCGGAAGGTGTTTCTTTAAAGAAAGCGCTTTTTCTTCACTGTCGCCAGCAAAGATAACATCTCTTAGGCCAGGAACCAAAGCGGTAATTTCTCTGGCGCTTAATTCCTTGGGCGAGGGAGCAAGAAGATAATCACAACCAGAATGACTGAGAAGAATGACAATTTCTTCCAGTTTAAGCCGGTTATCTAGGGGAACAGCCACCGCTCCAATTCGGAAAAGAGATAGGTAGGCAAAAATGTATTCTGGCATATTAGGAAGATAGATAGCCACTTTGGTTCCCTTGTCCACCCCAATTTCATGAAAGAAGTGGCTGTATCGGTCAACCTCCTTCTTCAGCAAGCTGAAAGAAAAAACTAAATCCTTAAATATTAAAGCCTTATCATCAGGCCGAATAGTCGCCAGATGGTCAAGAATATGGCCAACGTTCATCAGATTCCTCCAGTTTTAATAGTAAAATTTTACTATAACTCAAACTGCTGTCAAGCGAGTAAACTGAGGTCCAGCCTATTGACAAAATGTTCTTCACTTGATATAATAAGCAAACTAGGAGGCAGTATGGTCAGACGATGGTGGATAAATGGCTGGTTGGTGTTTTTAATGGCCGGATTGGTTTGGGCCCAGGAGGGATATCTCCGGGTAACCAGTGTGCCAGACGGAGCCAGCGTTAGCCTTGAGGGAAAAGGACAAGGTAAGACCCCGCTGCTGCTTGTGGTTAAACCAGGCAAGTATACACTGGCGGCTTCGCTAGCCGGGTATACCAATGTCTCTCAATCGGTGGAAGTCCTGGAAAATGAGGTAACTAAAGTGCATCTGACTCTGGTAAAGATGGCCTCTCGACCAGCCATTCCCTCCCCGGTGGCTGTTTCAGGCAAAGGAAAACTGACTGTACTTACTGACTGGCCTGATGTAGACATCTATCTGGATGGCTTGAACACTAAACAGAAAACTCCAGCTACTCTATCTGACATCCAGGCTGGACTTCACTTTCTTATTCTGGTAAGCGGTGACTATGCTATGTTTGACCGGATTTGGGTTCAAGCGAATAAAACCAATGTGGTAAGAAAGTCTTTTGAAGAATACAAGAAAAAACGTCTCTCTCTCCTTCAGGCAGAGCAAGATACCCTGAAGCAAAAAGAAATTGAGGAAAAAAGACAGAAACTTCCGGCTAAGTTGAGTCTGAAGATGGAAAAAATAGCGGCGACTACTTCTGCCGGGAAAAGTAACTCGGTACTTCTCTCCACGGCTGAAACAGTGACGCTTACCTTGGGTTATCGGAAAGCCGGTTCAGATGAGTGGATGGTCAAGGAAATAAAATGGGAAGAGAAGGAAGTTGAACCGTTGGTCCTGGAAAAAGGCACCTATGAGTTTCAGCTAACAGCCACCCGGTACAGGGAATCTAAGGGATTGGTGACCATTATTATTGAAACCAAGAAGGAGAAAGTGGCCGAAGGCAAGACTTCAATCAAGAAGGAGTTGCTGCCAGATACACTGTATACTTTCAACCTGGCCTATGATGGTGCTGCAGCCTTGACCTGTAAGATTGAAGAAAAGCCGCTGAATACGCCAATAGAATAAGAGCAGTTTAACGCAAAAAGGAATGTGGCTGAGCGAAAGGTTAAGGCTTTCCCTGGTGAGATAAATTAGCCTTTTCTAGGACAATACCACGCCTTTGAGAAAGAGAACCTTCTGCAGAAAATAGGTCAACCAGAGAAAGAAGATAATTTACCACAGCTTCTACCTCGGCAATCTGGCTTGAAAGAAGGTCCCGCTGGGCTTGAGCCACCAACAAGGGGGTAGAACGCCCCACCCGAAATTTCTCAGTTTCCGCTCGCAGTTTTTCTTCCTGAAGTATCCGGGTGGCTTTCGCGGCTGGTATCTGCTGGAAGCAACGAGTGACCTCCAGATGAGCGGAAAGAACATCATAACTAACCAATTGGCAGAGATTTTCCAGGGCGAGCTGGGCTTGCTGCCTGGTCAATCTGGCTCGCTGGTATCGAGCTTTTGCTTCCCGATTGCCAATAGGCCACTCAAGCAGCCATCCGGTGGCTACTTCATAATTTCTCCCGGGAAGGGCCTCCAACGAGGCCCCAAAAGACCTGGCATAACCGGTCTTGCCCAGGGAAATAAAAAAATCCAGCCTAGGCAGAAGACCATTCTTCGTTCTTACTAATTCTACCTCTCCTTTCTGAATAGCCAATTTTGCCTGGCTGATTTCCGGTCGCAATTTCAGAGCTAGGGCACAATGGTCTTCTACTTTTTCCAGTTTCACTTCCGGCATTGCCGGCTGGTCCTGGAGGAGCACTCCTACCTCCCACCACCGTTCGTTCCCTGGGTTTAACAGACGAAGAAGGCGCAGCCGCATCGCCTCTGCTTTACTGGTAGCAGAAATCAGCGCCTCCTGCCGTAAAGCCACTTCTGCCTGGGCTGCCACCAGGTCTATCTCGGCCAGTTTGCCCACGCTAATTCTTTCTTCGGTTTCTTTCAGTTGCTGTTCGGCTAGCCTGAGAGAAGCTAGATAGATTTCCCTTTCTCGCCGAGCTAAAGCGTAGTGCCAGTAGGCTTTCTCCACCTCCGCCACCAAACTTTCTACAAAACCAGCCAGTTCGTACTGGGAAAGTTGAGTATCCAGTTTAGCCTGATACACCTTCGCCAGGTTAGCTGGCAAACTGGCGCCCTGAAGCAGTGCCCGGGTGACAGTCAACCCTAGCCGGCTGGTATGTAAATTACTATAAAGGCTGGACCAGTCCTTTTCGGTGCCCAAAGCAGCAGAAAAAGCTGCTCCTGAGGGAAAAGATTGACTTACTCCAGCCCCAAACTTGAACTGGCTACTGGTAGTCCCGGTGAGAGTCCGTTCAGCCCTGGAACCACTCTGGCTTCGCTGCCGGAAAAGAGAAACATCAGAGGTAATTTGGGGGTCAAACTTAGCCTTTTCTTCTTCCTCAAAGGTCTGATAGATAATCGGGGAAAGTTTTTCT
>JAMWDF010000122.1 GCA_023818865.1 Candidatus Omnitrophota bacterium | reverse complement strand
CTGAGGCGAATCACTCCGGTCGTTGTCTCTTCAGTGGCGCCAAAGATACTCCTTGCCTGGTTTGTTTGCTGATGAAATGTGGCAATTAAGTCAGCGCCATCATCTATTAGCAGGTGAGGATTTCTGGCAACCATGGCGTTTATTCCCTGATAATACGTTTTTTCATCTTCTCCTTTCATGGCGAAGACAGGTATTTGGAAATCTTTCACCAAGTGGGCAGCTACATCATCTTGAGTGCTCAGTGGATTTGAGGCGCACAGGGCTACATCAGCTCCTGCTTCTTTCAGGGTAATAGCCAAATTGGCGGTTTCTGAGGTAATATGTAAGCAACCAGAGATTCGGATATCCCGAAAGGGTTTACTTCGGCAATATTTTCGCCGAAGTGAACACACTACTGGCATTTCTCTCGCAGCCCACTCAGTCCGTTTTCGCCCCTGGCTGGCTAGATTGATATCCTTAATCAGGTATTTTTGATCAATCATATGCCCGCTCCGTTTCTGAAAATGTTAACGGCATCCCGGCGCTCCCAGGTAAAGCCAGGTTCTCCTTCCCGACCAAAATGTCCGTAGCAAGCTGTCCGTCGGTAAATTGGCTTCAGCAAATCCAGGTGGTTGATAATTCCTGAGGGAGATAGGTCAAAATCTTTCTTGATGATGTCTACAATTTTCTTTTCGGGTATCCGACCAGTATTTTCCGTATTGACCATAATGGAAACTGGTTGGCGCTGACCGATAACATAGGCAATTTGTAGTTCACACCTCTTGGCCAACCCGGCTGCCACAATATTTTTGGCAAGATAGCGGGCAAAATAAGAGGCTGAACGATCTACCTTGGTTGGATCTTTCCCGGAGAAACAGCCACCGCCATGACTGCCAACTCCGCCGTAAGTGTCAACAATAATTTTCCTTCCAGTCACTCCTGTATCAGCCTGAGGCCCGCCGATGACGAAACTGCCGGTAGGATTAACAAAAATTTTCATCTTCTGGGCCTGCATTTCCTTAGGAATGATGGGACCAATAACCAGCTCAATAAGGTCAGAAACGAGTTTTTGCCTGGGGATATCAGGATCGTGTTGGGCCGAGAGAACGACACTTTGGATATTCACTGGCCGCTGGTTCTTATAAAGAACTGTGACCTGAGATTTTCCATCCGGCCTTAGATAGGGGACAAGTTTTTGACGGCGAACCTCCGCCAACCGCCGGACCAATCTGTGGGCAAACATGATGGGAAGAGGCATTAACTCTGGTGTTTCATCGGTAGCATAACCAAACATCATTCCTTGATCGCCGGCTCCGCCCCGATTTACCCCTTTAGCAATCTCTGGAGCCTGTTCCTGGATGGAGGTCATAACCGCACTGGACTGGTAATGGAATCCATAACTGGTGTCTGTGTATCCCACATCTTTTATTAAATCTCTTACCAGACCAGGGATATCCACGTAGCAAGTGGTAGTAATTTCTCCAGCGACAATCACTAGTCCCCTGGTAGTAAGAGCTTCACAGGCTACCCGACCATTTTTGTCCTTGGCTAACACTGCATCTAGAATAGAATCCGAAATTTGATCGCATAGTTTGTCTGGGTGGCCTTCAGTTACCGACTCAGAAGTGAACAGATAAATGTCTTCCATCATTTTCCTCCGTGGTTATGGATGAAAGAGACTTTTTGAGAAGGTTTATTTCCTGGATTTCTGTCGGGTCCACTCTGTTTAGAAGAGCCAGGTAATAGCTAACCCAATCTCCCAAAATAATTAGCCGCAAAAGTTTTTCTATCAAAGTTTTTCCCCCGCAGGTGACAGTGACAACATTTTTACTCTGGGGGCGGATGATTCTTTTTGTTAGCATGAACCTTCTCAATAGTTTAGCATCAACGGGATGACCTGTAAAGAATACAGGCAAAGCCTTGGTAATCAACCAGGCAGGAAAGTGCCAGGCCATAATTTCGTTGTGGTTCATCTCAGGGAGGACGCCAATGGTAACAAACATCTTGCTGTTTTCCGCTAATTGCTGTTTCCAGCGTAGGGCAGCGGGAAAGGACTCCTGGTCGCTGTAGAGTACCGGGACATGGTCACGGAAAAGTAACGCCAGTTTCTGGGCATAATTCAATTTTCTTTTGGAAAGGTAACGGGCTACGGAAAAACTAACTATTTTCAGTAATACCTTCAGGGAAGGACTCCTCGGCAAAATTTGAAGATTTCTCATCCAGCGGAGCAGGGGGAAAAACATATAACCCAGAGCGCATCTGGGAGGTAATTTGCCTGGGACCACGATGGCTGGGTATCGGTCTTCTTGAGCCAGAGCGAGAAGTTTACCACCGCTGGTAATAACGCCTATTAAGCATCCTTTTCTCTTAGCTTGGCGGTAGGCGCTAAGGACTTCCTCTGTATTTCCCGAATAACTTGAACAGATAACCAGAGAAGTGGGGCCAACCCAGGCTGGTAGACCATAATTCCGATGCAAAAAAATAGGGATGGCTGTTTTTGGACCAGCGATTGATTGGATTACCTCCAAGGCAATACCTGACCCGCCCATACCTACCAGGCAAAGGCGGTCGAAAGAACCTCTCAACTTACCGGGAATTTTAAGGCGACAAGCTTGCGCGCATTGTTCCGGGAATGTCTGGAGGAGCGAATACATCCCCTGGTTATCGTAACTCTGGTCAAAAGAAGGTCGCATTTTAGTTTTCCTGAAGTACATCAGCCAGGCTATTTTTTAAGTGACTGTAAATTTCAGAGTGGGTAGAAAAATCTTTTAATCTGTCTCTTAAAGCAACTAGTCGCTTCCAAGTGACTCGGCGGATAGATTCCTTTACTCTGGGGATAGCCGCTGGCGCCATACTCAATTCATCAACTCCAAGAGCCACAAGCAAACAAGCAATTTCTGGAGTCGCCGCCATTTCTCCACAGAGCCCCACTCTTATCTGATGAGCATGGGCTTGTTCCACAATGGTAGTAATCAAAGACAAAATGGCTGGATGACATGGTTGATAGAGATGGGTGGTCCGTTCGTTGCCCCGATCGGCTGCCAGGGTATACTGAATTAAATCGTTAGTGCCGATACTGAAGAAATCTACCATCGTGGCCAGCCGGTGGCAAAGCAAGGCAGCGGCTGGTACCTCAATCAGTACTCCTAAGGGAATTTCCTCGCGAAAAGGTTTACCTTCCTGACGTAGGATTTCAACACTCCTATCAATTACTTGCTTTGTCTGCTGAACTTCTTCCACTGTTGCTACCATGGGAATCATTATTTTCAGATGACCGTAGACTGCCGCTCGGAGAACGGCCTTGATTTGGCTTATAAAGATATCTGGTCTTTCCAGGCAAATGCGGATAGCACGCCATCCCAGGAAGGGATTACGTTCTTTGCCAAAGCCCAGGTGGCTGGGGAATTTATCTCCTCCAAGATCAATCGTTCTGATCACCACGGGTTTTTCCTTCATCAGTTCAGCGACCCTGCGGTAAGCCTGAAATTGCTCTTCTTCGGATGGCAAGTCGTTCCGGTTGAGGTAAAGATATTCAGTTCGGTAAAGACCAATACCTTCACCACCATATCCGCCAACACTGACTGCTTCTTCAGGGAATTCAATATTAGCCAGCAAATTTACCCGGTGACCGTCTCTGGTTTTAGCTGGCAAATGAACTAGGGTTTGTAACCGCTTTTGGAAACTGGCTAACCGCTTCTGTTTTTGTTTGTAAGAGAGAAGGGTCTTTCTGTCCGGATCGATAATTACCTGGCCAGTCTCTCCGTCAACAATTACTGTCTCTTCCTCCTTGAGAGTCTCAATAAAAATGCCTGTTCCCACGACCGTGGGTAGGTCCATCGCTCTGGCAATAATAGCGGCATGGGAAGTAGGACTACCTACTTCCATAACCAGACCAATTACTTTTTGGTGAGACAAAGTGGCCAACTGAGAAGGGGAAAGCTCTTGGCTAACAATAATCCGGCGTTTTCCCAAGACCCGAGCTTGTTTCCTCTTTGTAGGATTAAGGTTAGCAATAATTCTTTCCACTATATCTAAGAGGTCCCGTCTCCTATCTTGAAGTAGTTCTTCCGGGGAATAAGCAAAAACTTCACCAAGGTCTTTGATGACTACGTCCAGGGCTCTTTCTGCGTTTATTCTTTCCTGACGGATAATTGTTATTGCTTTCTCCCGGATAGTTTTGTCTTGGAGAAAAACGCGATACATAGCGAAAATTTGCCCGTATTCCGGCCCTAAGGAATTGGCCATTTTTTCCTGCAAACGAAGGATTTCTTGTTCCGTCCGGTCAATGGCCTGTTGGAGTCGGGAAACTTCTGGTTCTACTTCCTGGGGACGGAGACGATAAACAGGCAAAGATTCTGCTGAGCGTTTCCAAACACAAGCTCGACCAATAGCTATTCCAGGGGTTATCCCGATGCCTTGATATATTTTCATCTTTTTTAGGGAAGAGAGTTCAACTTTTCTTCGTCTTCGGCAATGATTTTTAGTGCTTCGGCAGGAGTGGGAGCAGTTCTCAAGCTCTGCCTGAAGACACGGTCTTTGAGTAATCTGGCTATTTTGGCTAGGGCCTTAAGATGAATGCCGGTAGCTGACGAAGGAGCCAGCACCAAAAAAATGATATTTACTGGCTCTCCGTCCAGGGCTTCAAATTGAACACCCTTTTGAGAAATACCAAGAGCCCCCACCAGATTTTCTACCTGATCAGTCTTGGCATGGGGAACGGCGATGCCCTGACCAATGCCGGTTGAGCCAAGTTTCTCTCGTTCAAGCAATGCTTCCAGAATCTTCTTGCGGTTCTTGATTCTTCCACTCTTTTCCAGAACAGATAGAAGTTCATCCAGAGAGGATTCTTTCTCGGTGCTTTTCATATCAATAACGACAGAGTCTTCAGTCAGAAAATCTACTATTTTCATTTCTCCTCCTTCATTTTTTGTCTGTGGGAACGGTCGATTACCTTGTCATGAAGCCGACTTAATTTGACCCTGGCTTTGTGTAGCAATTCGTCAACACTCCGGTTAAGTTCTGGGTCGCTCTCTTTCAAGAATACAGTTTGATGTCCGGTGTGAATCACCAGTTCACTTACATAGGCTGGACCTTCCTTTCTTAAATAAAAATCGGCGGTAGTTGGTCCAAGGGCCACTTTCCCCAGGCCTACGATTTTTTCCCGCACATAATTTTCAAAATCAGAGTTGACCTTAATTTTCAAGTGAACTCTTATTTCCATAGCCCTCCTTTGGTAAGTGCTGGGTTACTTCCCAACCGGAAAAGTAGAAGCGAAGAATTTCCTTATAATTAGCCCCTTGTTCAGCCATTCTCCTGGCTCCCCATTGACACAAGCCAACCCCATGGCCATAGCCTCGCCCAGTGAAGATGAACCTATCCTTATCTCGTTTCAGAGTAAAAATAGTCCCGGGAAGAGTGGTCGGATCAGAAAAGGAAGAACTTTGCGCTCGCTGATTAATTCGATTCCGAAAGTCAGCCGCTTTCATTCTCAAGCGATCCCCATCAGCGGTCGTGATGGTTAGGGTGATGACCCGCCCCGATGTCTCCTTTTCATTGATGGCGATCTCCTGAATCCGCAGATTCAGGATTCTTGATAATCTCTCGCGCCAGAAAATTCTTTCCCAATTAGTATAGAGGGAGTTATCACAATGGCAACCAGAAACGGGTAGGAGATACGGCCAGGAGAGACTCGGCCAGACGTTGTCCGGGTTGGTAGTGGCTCCGCCACAGCAGGTGTGGTAAAATACCAAAGCAGGTTTTCCTTCCACCGTCAAAATTTCTCCTCTTGTTTCTTCCACCGCGGTAATAACATTATCATGCTCACACCTTCCGTATATTTGATGGCTCATCATCACATCATAGGGTTTTCCTTTTCGTCGGGCTTCGTTCTTTCTGTAAAGAGCAACGCTCCTGGCACACACCGCTTGAGCTTTTAGTGCCTCTATTGGCCATTCTTTCCCCATTTCATTACCGACGACACCGGTCACGTAATCTTCAAGTTCTAAGGCATTAATCAGAAACCAGCGATTTTCCTGCCGACAGATGTAAACATTCCCTCGTAATCCCGGTGTGAATGCAGCCTTGACCCTGGCCAGGGATTCTCCCTCCTTTAAACAGGCTCTTATTTCTTCTCCGCCTGAAAACCTAGCCAAAAGAAAAAATAGACTAAGGATTCCTATCTTTTTCTGGATAGACCAATACCCTAACATTGCCCTTTATTTCGATTCTATTTTCTGTCCAGTAGTAATAAATCTTTTCCCCGGAAAAACTGTTTGCCTCCCGAGTGACTACCGGGTTGCCTTCCATAATCATGACCCGATTTTGCTGGTGATAACTCAGTTTCTGACAGCTGGCTTGCATCAAAACTTTCTTCCCGGAAGCATCTTTTTGCACTAGCTTTACTTTGCCTTCCAGGATCGCTTCCTCTATTTCTTGGCGCTGGGGATTCAATCGGACCTCAGCCTTTCCTTCACCGCCGGTGGTTACTTCAATCATTGTTTCCGATGATCTTAGTGAAAGTTCTGGCTGGTTGATCACCGCTGATTTTTGCTGACCAGTAAGTTCTGCCCCTTCACCGGTTAACTCCAGGTACATTTTTTCTGAAACCTGGGTCAATTTAAAATGCTCTATTTGCTGGGGACCAGTTTCATCATTGACGGAGATGTTTTGCTTGCGCTGACACCCAGGGCTCATTATTCCCAAGGATAAGAAAATAGCTATCAACAAGAGGCGTAAGAAGCAAGGATAGTTTCCCATTTTCCCCTCTTCTGAAGTATTAGTTCAGCGATTTCTCGGAGGACTCCGCAGCCCCCGGATGTATGACAGACAATGTCGGCGACTGCCCGCACCTGAGGACAAGCGTCCGCTGGGCAGACAGCCAGGGCGGCTCTTTGCATCGGTGACCGGTCAGGTAGGTCGTCCCCAATGTAACAGACATCGTTCCAGTTAAATCCAGCATGCTTCAGCCATCTTCCCAGCGATTTTTCTTTGTTTTCCGCCCGGGCGAGTACTGTTCTTATTCCCAGTTGGTGCCATCTTTTTTTCTCGGCCAGAGTACAATTTCTCCCTGTAATAATAACAACCCTTAATCCCAACTGAACCAGCCACTTGATAGCCAGCCCATCCCTGACGTAAAACCGACGGCAGACCGAATTGCCCTGGAGGATAATCTGACCATCAGTCAAAACCCCGTCCACATCTACCGCTAATACCTTTATCCTGTGCCAACTTTCTTCAGAAATCAAAGTGGAACTCCTTTTTTCCCAGGAGATCATGAAGATGGACTATGCCCTTTGGTCTATTTTTTTTGTCAACGATTACTAAACAAGTGATTTCTAATTTCTCCATTACGGAGAGGGCCTGGGCGGCCAGCTTGTCGGCCTCAATGGTCTTGGGAT
>JAMWDF010000121.1 GCA_023818865.1 Candidatus Omnitrophota bacterium | reverse complement strand
TAGCAAAAATTAGAGTTTTTAGGTGTTTTGGTTTGCGGAGTTATTCCCTCCAGTCTTGAAAGAAGTGTAGCACGGAAGGGAGGAAAGGAAAAGGAAGAGAGGGAAGCCAGAGGTGCTTTTTCTTTAGGGCATTATATAGGTAGGTATAGCCGGTATATTGTGCCCTGGAACTGGCTAAGCAAGAGATGAGACCATTTTATGTTTGACCAACACATTTGGCTAGGAATTGATGATGGTGGAAGGGTAAATAGCCATCAAATAGGACTAAGAGGCGGCTAAACTTCAAGTAAAATTTGTCTTCCGTCCAAAAAAAGAATATGGTATATAGCGAAAAACTGGCTGGAACTAAAAGGCTGAGGTGAAGAAAAAGGCGATAGGCGAGATGTTGAATTTTCCAACGACTTAGACTTAGAAATGGTATGGTGAATGAACAAGCTAATGTCTTTACTATTCGGGCTCTAATTTTTGGGCTGATTCTTTCCGCAGCTATTGCGGCTGGGGATGTATACAATCTCATTGTCCTCCAGGGCTCCTATATGACGCTGGATTTTACCACGCCGGCGGCCATCTTTTTCCTATTCTGGGTAGTTCTGATTAACTTTTTGGTAAGGAAATTTCGCCCCCAGGTCTCTCTTTCTTCCGCCGAACTGATTCAGATTTGTGTTATGCTGATGGTGGCTTCTTCTATTCCCACTATGGGCCTTACTCTTTATCTGGTTCCCCTACTGGCCGGGACAAAATATTTTTCTTCTGCCGCCAACCGTTGGGATACACTACTTTTGCCTCACATCAACCAGAAATTGATCCTTCAGGATAACCAGGCCATTGCCTGGTTTTACGAAGGGTTGCCAAAAGGAGAAAGAATTCCCTGGGGGGCCTGGTGGGACCCTTTAAAATACTGGATACCGCTTATCCTGGTAGTTTTCCTGGCAATGATTCTGATAATGGTTCTTCTTCGCAAGCAGTGGGTGGAGAAGGAAAAACTGAATTATCCAATGACCAAAGCGCCGCTGGCTCTGGCTGAATTTGGACCAGGACATATCTTTGGCTCCCGGGTTTTCTGGCTGGCTTTTGCCCTGCCTTTTGTTATTGGTTGTGTTAACGGTCTCCATTATTATTTCCCCCTTTTCCCTCAGGTAACGATGCGCTGGAGCCTGCCGCTATTTAGAAGAACCCTCGCCATGGATTTTCGCATTAGTCTCCCGATGATTGGCTTCACCTATTTTGTCAATCTACCGCTGGCTTTCAGTCTTTGGTTCTTCTGTCTGTTTCATACTGTGGAACAAGGTATTTTCAATGTCACCGGCTTTGAGAGAAAAGAATTTCTCCCCTATAATGCGGATCGGCCTATTCTCGGCTGGCAAGCCCTGGGGGCGCTGATTGTCATTGTGCTTTATGGGCTGTGGAACAGCCGTCAACACCTTCGTACCGTAGCCTGTGCCTGGAGGAAAACATCCGACCAGGAAATTATTTGCCAACCGGTCTGTTTTTGGGGAGCAATCGCTTGTCTCTTGGTTATCTCCGCTTGGACAGCCTGGAGCGGTCTTTCTTTTGGGGTGGCCCTTGTCACGGTAGGGCTGGCGTTTATCATTTTTATTGGCATCACCAGGGTAGTGGCTGAAGGGGGGCTTGCCGCCACCAGGGCGCCGGTGATCGCCCCGGTGATTACTACCGCCTTGATCGGTTCTTCCCACTTGAGCGCCAGCGGCCTGACAGCACTAGGGCTGATGTTTGTCTACACCTCTGATGTGCG
The DNA here is from genome assembly GCA_023818865.1 of Candidatus Omnitrophota bacterium. Classification (GTDB taxonomy): domain Bacteria; phylum Ratteibacteria; class UBA8468; order B48-G9; family DSTR01; genus JAMWDF01. Next base: position 5,650 of record JAMWDF010000121.1, on the reverse strand, counting down.
CACTTTTGTTATGGCGGCTGCAGCCAATGGTCTTAAGATGATAGAGGGATTCCGGCAAAGACCGCGGCTGATTTTCTGGTCAATGATGGTCGCGGCCGCAGTCAGTCTTCTGGTGTCCACTTGGGCGACTATCCTTCTTAGTTACCGCCACGGCGCCATCAATGCCAACCACTGGTTCTTTATTGCCGGACCACAATATCCCTGGAAGTATTTTGCCGAGCACATTAGAAATCCCGAGGGTCCCAACTGGTTTTACCTGGGATTTACCGCTATCGGCGCCGCGATTGCTATCATTCTTCAGTTTTTGCGGACGCGGTTTCTCTGGTTTCCCTTCCATCCTCTTGGTTTTGCTTTTTCTACCATTATGATGACCAATGCTTTGTGGTTTTCTATTTTTATTGCCTGGCTGGTTAAAGTGCTTATTCTGAAATATGGCGGGGCCAGGGTTTACGAACAGGCCAAGCCTTTTTTTATTGGGTTGATTGTCGGTCAGTTTGTGGTGAACGGCCTCTGGCTCCTGATTGATTTCTTAACCAGACACACTGGAAACTCGCTTTTCTGGGCTTGAGGCGATGATAAAATCTCTGGTTCTGGCCATTTTTTTCTTGGCCTACCTGGGATTGGTGTTCCGCCGAAGCGAGCAATTGTATTTTGTTTACGCCGCAGTCATTGTTTATCTTGCCTTAGGGGTGCTTGGTTGGTCAGACCTGTTTTCTTCTCTCAACTATAATGTCTTGGGCGTTTTTCTCGGTACCAGTTTTGTTTCGCGTCTTTTTTCCGATTCTCGGGTACCAGCCTGGTTAGTAGAAAAGATTGAACAGAAGCAGTATCCTGCCGGTTTGGTTTATCTTTTGATCTGCCTGATTACCAGTTTGGTCTCCATTTTGATAGAAAATGTAGCCACTTTGATGATTATGGCCCCAGTGGCGTTCAGTTATACCCGGAAGCGAAATCTCAATCCTGTTCCCCTGGTTATCGGAATGGCTATTTCCAGCAATCTCCAAGGTTGTGCCACCATGGTTGGTGATAGTCCCAGTTTGATTCTCGCAATGGAAACAGGTCTCAGATTCACTGACTTTTTCTACTTGCCAGCCAGGATTCTGGGGAGTTTTAGCGGCCGACCCGGCCTTTTCTTTTTTGTAGAAATCAGTGCCTTTTTTTCTTTTTTGGTTCTGTATTCTTTTTTCCGGAGGTACCGCCAACGTTTCCCTCCAGCTGAAAGGAAGATTACAGTGAGTTCCTGGGTGCCTACTTATCTTCTAAGTTTCATGGTGTTAGCCCTGGCCGTGAGTTCCTTCTTTTATCAACATTTCAGTTACTTCCCTCTGGCTAGCTGCTTGACGACGGCTGTGGCTGGGGCAATCTGGCAGCGTTACCATGATAGGCAGAAGCTAAGGTTAACCGAGATTGACTGGCAGAGTTTTTTCCTCCTGGTAGGAATTTTTATTCTGGTGGGAGCGCTAAGAAAGGCAGGTTTGATTGATGAGCTGGCTTACCGATTAGCCACGGTTGGTCAGCGCCAGCCTTTCTTGCTTTATCTGATGGTTGTTTGGCTATCAGTGCTGGTTTCCGCCCTGGTGGATAACATTCCCTATACCATGGCGATGATAGGTACAATCAAAATTCTGGCTAACCAATCAGGATTAAATCCTTTTCCCTACTTATTCGGACTTCTTTTGGGGACTTGCTTGGGAGGAAATATTACTCCGGTCGGAGCCAGCTGTAATCTAGTGGCAGTGGGTTTACTCCGCCAAGAAGGTTTTCCCGTGCGGTTTGGCCAGTTTATGAGGCTGGGTTTACCTTTCACCTTAACGGCTGTCCTGGTTGGTTCCTTGCTTCTCTGGTTAGTTTATCCCCATTAACAGGGCTGGGTCAGAGCAGTTCACACCCGGAAGGTCAGAACAACCGAGCCAGAAAATGGCGGAATTTCAAGAAACTGCTGGCGAATCTTTGAGCCTTCATCCAAAAAAAGGTAAACCAGCTGGGTGACAACTGAGCTGCCCTTTAAAGAAAGAGTGAGTTCTCCCTGGTTGTGTTCCACTCCGAGCAGGTTGGTTCGGGCCCGGCTTTCAGCATAGGCGGAAATAGCGTCATAACTCTTGAAAATATGGGGTAAGGATCGGAGTTCTTGGACAATGGATTTGATAATCTCCTCCCATTGCTGAAGGGTGAGATAACCAATCCGCTGCTCATGAGTCATTAGACAGCCAAAGAAAAGGTTTTCCAGTCCCTGTCTAATTTGTAAACTACCCCGTCGGACTGCCCCTTGGATGTCCACCTGGGAATTTTCTTGCCAGAAAGGGGTACAACCATAGAGAAAATCAAAATCTGGTTTGCCGGCTGAGAAGTCCAATCCAGGGAGAGCCAAGGCTTGAAAGAACTCGGGGTCCTCCGGAATAAAATCCAGAGAAAAATTTAGTTTCTGGTAAGGTTTCAATTCCCAAGAGTGACTGGTCGGGTCAGCAAAACTCTTGCCTACCCGACAGACATTCATCAGGTAATGCTGACCACGTTGTTTCAGGAAAGGTAAACTGGCCAGTCCGATTTCTCCAAAATGGGCATTGACTGTTTGGGCAGGCTTAAGGCTCCAGTAAGAAAAGAACCGGTCAAGTTTTTCAAAATGTTCTTTAAGGGTTTCCTGGGGGAATTCTTCACCGGTATGCTTCAGGTAAATAGGAAATTCATTGATATTGCTTGGGTCGCGAAAGGCATGGGCTGAGAATTCAGCCCGGGATTCATGAAAAGCAGTTTTAGCCGTTTTCATATCCTCAGGACCTAAGTCGTCCACGAAAATACCCAGATTAGGGATGAAACCGTACCGATTTAATACCTCCAGGTATTTTAGCTTACTGACTGTTTCTTTACAGGTTGCCACCGGGCTGCCTGACCCAGAAACATCATCAATTCTGGCAGTTAGCAGGGGAGGCATCGCCCTAGCGAGAAATGGTTTTCTTGTACACCAGATCAGACTTCTCCAGAAAACCCCATCCAGCCCGGCTGCATGTCCCAGGTATTCCTCCTGCCACAGGCCAGCAGAAACACCGAAGATTACTACCCGGCCTCGGCCCAGGGTTTGTCTCAGTCCTACCGGATTGCCTTGGTCATCTTTGAGGAAACAAGTCCAACCTTCCAAAGAGGGCGCCCAGAAATAACAAGAAAGTGGTCTTTTAAGGGGCACTTCTTTCAAGGAACTAGTTTCAGTAATCCAGTCAGGTTTTACCAACCTGATTGCCTCTGTTTTTCCTGAATGAAAGTTCTCTACCCCAAGCATTCTAAGAAGGGTAGAAGAATAACCAGGCAGGAATCCATCCAAGAGCAAAAGTCCCAGGCCCTGAGAGACCTGTCTTATCAACAGATGAACCTCTTCTTCACTTAGGCTTCTGGCTATACCTTCCTGTCCCAGAAGGATCAAATGAGCACTCCTCAATTCCTGCTCAGCCAGCCGACTCCAGGCCAGGTCCACCACCTCAAAAAAGATACCGAGATGTTCCAGAATGCTCAGTACACCCCGGGTAGCCCGCCGATAAGGAATAGAATCAGCTGAATTCAAAATCACCAGAGTTTTCATCTCTACTCAAGATTGGTATGCCGCCGCGCCATCAATCTGGTTGGGATCCGCTGGGCGCACCGATAACGCTGGATACTGGCTTCAAGAAATAGAAAGGCTACCTGTTCAAACAGAGAATGGGCAAACTGTCGGGAAGGTCCCTCAGGAATGAAAATTACCTGGTGGGCAAGCGAGGCTAAGGGGGAGTCAGGATGAGCGGTTATGGTTACCACTCGGCTGCCAGCCAAAGCGGCTGTCTGAGCAAACCCGAGAGTGGATTTGGTCTTGCCAGAGCAGGAGATGACTACCAGGGTATCTTTCTTGCCGACTGGCGGACAAATGCTCTCGCCTGCGACATAACTTTCTTTTCCTAAATGGCGAAGTCTAATAGCAAAGCACCGGCCAATCATTCCGCTGCGGCCAGCGCCAGCGACGAAAATCCGACCAGGTTTGGCTATCAACTGGCCAAGGGTCTGCCAGTCTTCTTCTTTTACCCGGGCTAATGCCCGGTTGATTTCTTTCAGGATGATTTCCATAGACTTGCCTTCAACCAAAACAGAAATTTCCTTATTTTTATGATACCATGACAGGAGAAAACCAGTCATCTTTTGGAACCAGAAAATAAGAAGAAGTGTCTAATAAATAGAAAATTTCATGCCAGACAGCCAGAAGCAGGAACGGTTCACCGAGATTTTCCGGAAGGAAGGAGGAAAGGTTTACGCTCTGGCTTACCGCTTGTCCGGAAACGAGGCTGATGCCAGGGATGTGGTTCAGGAGGTGTTTACGAAGCTCTACCAACATTTGGACCGGTTTGAAGGCCGCTCCCAGCTTTTCACCTATCTTTACCGGATGACTTTCAATGTCTGGTGTAACTTGGTGAGACAAAAGAAAAGAAGCCGGTGGCCTTCTCCAGCTGAGCCGAAGGTACTCGGTCGGCTGGATCCAAGAGATTCTTCAGAGGAACTTCTGAAAAAAGAAGAAAGGGTTCAATATGTCCGGCAAGCCTTGGAAAAGCTTTCACCGCAGGAGAAATTAATTATTGTTCTCCGGGACATTGAAGAGCGTTCTTATCAAGAGATTGCTTCTGTTCTTAAATGCCGGTTAGGTACAGTGAAATCCCGACTGGCGAGAGCGCGGGGCCGGTTAAGGCAGATTCTGGAACCATATCTTGACTAAAAAATGAAGAGAGAAAAATTTTGCCGAGATTTTGATAGATTACTGGTGCAGCTTCCGGAATTGGATGAGAAAACCAACCGGAAGTGGCGGCAACATCTCCAGGTTTGTCCTGAGTGTCAGAAAAAGAGTCAGGCTTGGGAAAAGATTCATTCTTGGTTGAAAGAATATGGGCAAGTTACTGCCCAGGAATACCCGGAAGCGGAAATTCTTGCTCGGGTGCTGAGCAAACCTTCTTTCCTTCTCCGGCCCAGGCTGCTTCTTCTGGCCGTCAGTCTGGCAGCGGCCATTATTTTGTTAGTCTTTTTGCCCCGGCTTCCATCGTCCAAAGACACTTCTCTGGTTCGCTGGCCAGAGGAAATAGAGGAAAAACCAGAGGAAATTTCTCCCTCCCCGCATAAAAGAGAAAAACTTCCGGTGGCTGAGAACCTTATCGCGGAGAAAAACAAAGACAGACAAAAGGAAAAGCCACAAGAGGCTTCTGGGGAAGCCTCCGGGAAAGAATTATCTGACAAAGCAAAAGTAGAGAGAACTGAGACTTTGCCGGTGACTGCTTTGGGGAGAAAGACAGCCAAGGAAGAAGCCTTGGCTGGTTCTGGCCAAGGTGGCCTTGGGGAAGAGAAGGCTCTCCGGGCAATGAAGATCAGCTCTCCTTCGCTGGATTCTCTTCGGCCGCCAAAAGAGAAGGAAGAGGAATCATTCACCCGAGAATTTCCCCCTCCCCATCTAATTATCAGGGAAAAAGCAGAGCTGGAGAAGCTCTGGCAGGTGCAAAACCAGAGGCAGAATTTGGCTTTGCCGCTGCCGCCGGTAGATTTTAGCAAACAGATGGTACTGGCTCTGGCTCGCACCAGAGGAAACAAGCAATACCAGATAGTCGGAGTTGAAGAAAAAAAGGAAACCCTGGTGGTCAATTACCTTGAGTTACCT
>JAMWDF010000120.1 GCA_023818865.1 Candidatus Omnitrophota bacterium | reverse complement strand
GGGCATTGATCAAAATATACTCTGGCCGGCAGAACCTGGTCTGGTTTGGAGTACAATCCAGATCACATTCCGGGTCAAAACATTCGTAATTGATGGTGGGCGGAATGAGATTCCGAGAAAAAGTTAGCGCGGCCGAAGTTACCTGCATACCGCCAATGGCCGCAAAAGGATTACCAACCATTGATTTAATTGAGGTTAACGGAACACGGTAGGCCCAGTCTTTAAAGACCTTTTTGATGGCTTCAGTTTCAATCCTGTCCAGAACAGGGTCTGAAGGCGCATGAGCGGAAATATGGCCAATATTTTCAGGCAGCAATTTAGCTCGCTGAATCGCCTGGCTCATTGCCTTCTCCAGCCCCACCCCCGGGGACATGAGGTCACTTTCACTGGCATCAGCATAACCCACCACTTCAGCATACGGTTTTGCCCCCCGAGCTAAAGCATGACCATATTCCTCCAGGATTACAGCTGAACTGCCTTCGGAGAGAACTCCACCATCTCTCATCCGGTCAAACGGACGGCTGGCTTTCTCCGGAAAGTCATTCTGAATAGACATAATCCGCGTGGCCGATAGCCCGGCCAGAATTAAAGGTGTGATTGGAGCGTCGGCTCCCCCGGCAACAACTACCACTGCTTCTCCAGAGGCAATCCGAAGAAAGCCCAACCCGATACTATCTAGACCAGCAGCACAACCAGTGGCCATAGTCCATAATGAACCGCGAAAGCCGAGTTCAGCCGCGACTTCACCGGAGGTGCTATGAGGAGTGGCCGCCACAATACTAAAGGGGGTAACTGCCCTTACCCCCCGCGCCAAGAAAAGACGGTGCTGTCTTTCAATCAAATCCATCGCACTAGTACTCACCCCAAAAATTACCGCCACCGAATCAGCCTTCAACTTCTCTACCTGCAAACCAGCATCCTGGAAAGCCATCCGGGCACTGGCTATCGCCAGTTGACTGCACCGCGAAAGCCTCCTGGCTTTTTTACTGTCCATGAACTTTTCAGGGGTAAAATCAACTACCTCTCCTGCGATTCTGGTGGGCAACGCACTGGCGTCAAAGGAGCTGATTGTCCGAATACCACTCTGACCGGCCAGAAGAGCCTGCCAAAAAGTTTCTTTCCCGATGCCATTAGGAGCAACCACCCCTAACCCAGTAATGACTACCCGAACCTTTTTCACCCACTGTTCCTGTTAATGGTTTCAATTTCTTCCCTCAAGGCATCTCCCTGACCGGAATAAAGCCAGCAGCGATTCCAGCGGACAAATTCATCCAGGGTTTTCATTCCACTGACTTGAAACAGAAGATAAGCCTCATCAGAAACCCCAGTTTCCAAGCCGGCTTTTTTGAGGTCAGTCTGAAAAACTTCAGTTTGCCGGGCGAATAGCTGAAAGGGCAAGCCATTCACTCGGTAAGGCAGAGGCTTCCAGTACCGAGGCGGGAAAAGGGATTTAATCTGGTAGGTCATAACTTGCCGCGGATACCGCTTCTTATCCAGAGAAAAACCAAAAAGTTCCGCCTGTTCAAACCAGGCAGTACCAGGATAAATACCTGGAAACTGCACTAAAATAGAATGAGGCTTAACCTTCTTTAGGAAATCCAACGTCTCTTTCCGGCTTTCTTGAGTTTCAAAAGGTGCCGGAAAGATGACGCTCACCACAGTAAAAATACCGGAGTTCACACACGCCTGGAGAGTTGCTTCCATTTCTATCTTCTTCACCCGGCGATTCATTGCCTGTAAGAGGATAGTTTCATTGGCTGATTCCACGCCGAAAAAGATTGACTGACAACCTGACCTCTTCAATAAAGGAAAAAGAGTAGCGTTGTTTTTGAACTCCCGCAGACTACCGAAACTGGAATATTTTATATTCAACCCTTCTGTTAGAACGAGTCTGGCCACTTCACCCATCAGGTCTGAGGGAGTACTGGAACCCGCAAAACGAAAGAGTGAAACTCCATAGCTATCCTGGTAATGTTTCAATTCCTTAAGGATACGGCTGGGACTCTTAGCTCGGCGGTCACCACTTTTCACCGGGTGGATGCAAAAAAAGCATCGGTTTACGCATCCCCGGCTTTCGTCAATAACAAACATTTTGATTTTCTTATGGATATCTTTATAGACTTCCGGCTGGTAAACCGGATTGGGTAATTCATCTAGGGAGGAAATTTCCTTTCTTGAGTTTTTCACTATCCGACCATCTTGCTGATAATATATATTGGGTACCTCGGCCAGGGGCATTTTCCCTAAAGTAAACTCAGCCAACTGAACTACTGTTTCTTCGCCTTCCCCATAACATAAAGCATCAAAACAAGAAGAGACGGAAAAGATGTGTTGTCCAAAAATGTCCACCTGAGGCCCTCCGCCGAAAACTCGCAACCCCGGAACGTTTTTTTTCAGGAAATCAGCCACTTCCAAAGACCACTGAAAGCCTTCTCCAGCCCAGAGTTTTAGCCCCAGAAAATCAATCCTGTTTTTTTTCACCTCTTCAAGAAGTTTTTTCTTCAGCCGCCAGACGAACTTTTTCTTGGACAATCTGAGGCAATGGTCTATCCCTTTTAGAGCCAGTAGGTCACCAGCTGAAGGACGTCTATTGAGGAGGAAGACCTTTTCGGCAAAAGACTTAAGAAACTTTCTCCCAGCAGGGGGATAAAGTGAAGAAAAAAGTTCCGGGTGGTTATAATCTCGGATTAACGCTTCATGGCCAGATTTAAGCAAGCAGGCAGCTAAACTAGCTAAACCATTATCCGGAACAAAATCAGACAGAATCTTCGGTGTCCCGGCCAGAGATACCAAAAGGCATTTGCAGGCCATAGAGAAAGTTTAATTTCCCTGGACAAATTTGTCAACCCAGCTTAACAAATTTGTCCACAAATCAGTCAGAAAACATTAAAATAAGCCTGCCAAAACTTACCTGCGCCAGAGACAGATATTTTCTTAGGCCTTGTTTTCCAAGTATTTAACCGTTAACAATGGTATCGTTGGCATGCTATTTGCACTAAGATTTCTGGAGACCCCCAATTACCTGGTTTCTAAGGAGGGGAAAATGGGTAGGAGTATTTCTTTGTTGACGATTCTCACTTTCTCCCTGTCCGGATTGAGACTTGTTCACGGCCAGGGGATGCGGAACCCCCCTGTAGGTGCTAATGCCCTGGGGCAGTCTGGCGCCTTCATTGCTCAGGCTGATGACCCCTCTGCTGTCGTCCACAATCCAGCCGGTCTGATTCAGTTGGAGGGAAATCAGTGGCTGGTAGGTTTTAACCAGGTCATCAGCCATACCCACTACCAAGGAAATATCTTTTCCGCTGATAAAAAGTTCTTGCCCACCATCTTACCCTACGCCTTTTTTTCTTCTGACCTGGGAAAAGAAAAATTCAGATTTGGCCTGGGCATTAGTTTTCCCTATGGCCAGGGAACCAAATGGAGTCAGGAAACTGCCAGAAAATGGAACTACACCAGTCCCTATTACGCAGGGATGCAAACGGCTGACATCACCGCCGCTGCTTGCTGGCAACTTGCCCCAAACTTATCAGCGGCTGTGGCGCTCCATACCTATTCTAGCCGGCTGGCCGTCAATAACCTACTGTTGCTACCAGTCGGTGAGGTTGAAAGCAAATTGCGGGCAACAGGCACCTCGGTAACTCCGGCCTTCGGTCTCCTTTTCCAGATGCCTCAATACAGTTTCGGACTTACTTATCAAGCAAAATTCTCTATTAATCACACTGGCAAGATGCGTTTCCTTAATCTCGGAGAACTGCCAGCACAAGCTAGCATCAATTTCCCAGCGATCGCCGGCGTCGGCTTCGCTTTTCGGCCTTATCCTAATTGGAAAATAGAATTTGACGGTGAATGGATTGGTTACGCCACCCTCAAGGAAATACAATTGCTCGTCGGCGGACTTTCTCAACCCCAATCGCGTCAGTGGCACGATTGCTACACCTTCTCCCTGGGTACTCAGTATCAACCTGACCATCGCCTCTGGAGACTCCAGGCAGGTCTGGCTTATATTCAAACCCCAGTGCCTGCCAGCAACCTGGAACCGACATTGCCTGATGCCAGCCGGTTAGCTTTTTCTCTGGCTGGAGAAAGAAAATTTTCCCGAACAACCCTGGCAGCCAGTCTGACTACTTCTTTTTTCAAGAAAAGGATGGGACAATCCGACGCCCCTTTTGATGGCCAGTATACTTCTCAGGCTTACTTTCTCAATCTTACCTGTCATAGCAACTTTTGAAAGGATAAAGATGAACAAACAATTTCGCATTCTGATAATTGATGATGAATTAGGACCACGGGAATCCCTAAGAATGCTGCTGAAAGAAGATTACGAGGTTAAACTGGCTTCTTCCGGAGATGAAGGATTAGTCCTTCACCAGCAGCAAGCCGCAGACTTAGTGATTCTGGATTTGAAGATGCCTGATAAGGATGGCATTAAGGTCCTGAGTGAACTACGTTCTCTGGACAAAGAGGTTCCGGTAATCATCCTTACTGGTTATGCTACCCTGGAAGCAGCCAAAGAAGCCGTTCACCTTGGTGCCGTTGAATTCGTCACTAAACCCTTTGATGTGGAAGAAATGAGAAATCTGGTAAAAAACGCCTTAGAAAAAAGAGCCGGGCAGCTAGCCACAGCCAATCTTACCGAAAAACTGACCCGGATGAATAAAGAACTAACAGAAAAACTGGTGGAGACAGAAAAACTTGCGTCGCTCGGATTACTTTCAGCCGAGATATTGCACGAGATTAACAATCCCCTGACCGTAATTAAAGGATTTACTCAATTACTCCTTCAGGATATGCAGGAGCAAAAGGAAATTTCTACACTCTGTTTAGACTACTTAAGAACCATTGAAGAAGAAATCCAAAGGTGCCAGAACCTGGTGCGTAACATTCTTGATAGTTCTAAAAACAAGAGCTCCTGGCAACCTATAAATCCCAACGATATTCTGGTTAAGGTTATTTCTTTTCTCAGGCTATCAAGAATGGGCAGAAACACAAATTTTATTCTTAGCTTATCGCCCCAACTCCCAGCAGTCGTCGGTAGCCCCCAGCAGCTCCACCAGGCTTTTCTCAACCTCTTGCTCAACAGTATCCAGGCGGTTCCACCTGAAGTTTCCCCGGAGATAACCGTGGTCAGTTGTCTGGAAAATGATTCTATAGTCATCTCCATAACAGATAATGGATGCGGCATCAGCCCGGAAGATCTCCCTCACATTTTTGAACCATTTTTCACCAAGGGAAAACCTCAAGGAACTGGACTTGGACTGTCTTTGGTCAAAAAGGTAATTACCAATCACTCCGGCCAGATTGATGTCAAAACCAACCAACATGGTGGCTCCACCTTCACCATTCATTTGCCAGCAGAAAACAAACCACTTTAGACGGATATTTCTCCTGTCAGGTGGTTCTCCTCAGGGAACCGGAAATAAGAATTGGGCAGTTTTAGTTTTGTCCGATATTTGTTAACTGTCCTGACAGCGAGAGAAATACCTGCCTTGGCTAATTTTTCCGCCACTTCCCTATCAGAAAGAGGCACTGCTTCGGTTAACAGTATTCGCTGAATAAGCGCCTTCACCCTTTCCTGACTCACCTGTCCAGAAACATTTCGCGAAAAAAGACGACGGACCGGAATCACCCCCCGAGGAGTAGATAGATACTTGCCGGTAATTGCCCGGCTAACTGTGGATAAATGGTAGCCAGTTCTTTGAGCAACATCCTGCTCTCTTAATGGTAATAACTCCCCCCCTTGCCAGTACTTTCTCTGAAAGAAAGCTATTTCAGTGAAAATCTTCAAAAGGGTGAGCTTCCATTGGTCTAGGGCGGTGATGAAATCCATCGCCTCTCTGATTTTTGTTTTCAAAAAAGCCCGCTCCTTCGGCAAAAGAGTAGGCTCATTAACCAGTTTTACATATTCTGGGTTAACCCACAAAACAGGCAGAAATTGCTCGCCTAGGGTCACCTTTAGCTGACCTCTGTTAAACTCAACCAGGCCATCAACCATTATCCGGCGAGGCAACTGTTGGCGAACATATCCGGACAGCGGGTACGGATGAGTCTGCATTATTTCATTGAGAACAGAATTGAGAGATTCTGCGGTCAACCCGAATTCCCTGATAATTTCAGAGAACTCTTGTCGGCAGAAATCAGACCAGTAGTTCTTGACAATCTTATAAGCAAAAGTTTCTCGCCCCTTTTTTCTTTCAATCTGAAGCAGGATATTCTCTTGCAAGTTTCTCGCACCAACTCCAGCTGGCTCTAATGCCTGAACTGCCTTTAATGCCTGACTGAGATTTTTCAGGCTGTATCCCCCGGAGGCGAGTTCTTTCAAGGATAACCGGAGGTATCCATTCTCCTCTAAGTTTTCAATTAGATATTCCCCAGCTTCAAGGATTTGGGGAGAAAGAGCCTCCATTCTCAGTTGGTCTCTGAGATAATCACGGAAAGATACCGATTCAGGTGGGTCTGTTAGAATGCCTGCCCAACCTTCTTCTTCGGACAAACTCATCTCCAGAACAGGATTTTCGCTCGCTTGCTGCTGGAGGTATTCTCTTAACGCCGAAACAGGCAAAACCAGAAACCGCAAGTAAAGCTGCTGCTGGGGGAAGAGGGAAGGGCGAAGGTGCAATCCAGGAACCACAGCTTGCTCTTGTTTCAACCAATCCCTTTCCATAAAACTATGTTACAATGTCAGTAACAAAGAGACAAGGGCAAAAACTTTGGAGGTAAATATGATAGCCAGCGAGTGGGAATGGGGAATAAGGTTGGTGCTGGCAGTCATTATGAGCGGGGTTATTGGCTGGGAAAGAGAACGGCATGGCCGAGAAGCAGGTTTACGCACCACCATCCTGGTAGGTATGGGCACCGCAATGATTATGATTGTTTCCTTGCGGATTAATGAACTCTTTGCCGGCCAAACTGACCCAAGAATTTCCCTTGACCCTGCCAGAATTGCTTATGGCGTGGTCACAGGAATTGGGTTTTTGGGAGCTGGAGCAATTGTCAAAGATGCCCAGCGGGTTAGAGGATTGACTACCGCGGCCTGTCTCTGGGCAACTATGGCTATTAGCCTAACAGTCGGCTGTGGTTTTTATGGATTGGCTTTCCTTACCACTGGCTTATCTTTAGTAACACTCAACGGCCTAAAGATTCTTGAACACAAAATACCGCGCGATAACTATTCGTCTCTTAAGGTGACCATCGCTGGGCGGCAAACAAACCTTGAGAAATTGCAGGAACTAATTCTCCAGCAAGGCCTTACCATCCTAACTGTTGGGTTAAAAAAAGAAACCTCGCCTGAAACCACCATTTATTTTCTGACCTTGCGCTATCGCGGTTTTTATGAGCAAAACCTTCTGTTAGACCAGATTCTATCTTTGCCTGGAGTTTCTTCGGTAGAATGGAAATAACCAGAGGCAGTCAGAATAATGAAATGATACCCTGACTAACCAGGGTAACAACTAACGCGGCCAAGAGAA
>JAMWDF010000003.1:12700-33670 GCA_023818865.1 Candidatus Omnitrophota bacterium | reverse complement strand
TTTGCCACGAAAATGTCAAAACCATCGGTTTCCTGCGAACCGTCCCCTGTTAGTCTGCTATAAATCTGACCGCCTACCACATAATCACCATTAACCTCGCTCACAGTTTTCACCAAACTGTTATCACCCAGGCACTTGTCCTTGGTATCCAGGAACCACTTCCACAAAATATTTCCCTCTTGGTCTACTTTTAAAATCAGCGGCTTACAGTGAGCAGTCACCTCACCCAGAGCATGACCATAGCCCCCTAAGAGAAAACCGCCATCTCCGGTCTCTATACCTGCTTCAAAACTAGTTGGTCCCTCAAACTCATAAGATTTCTGCCAGATTATGTTTCCCCTTGAGTCAAGCCTCATCAACCAGCCCAAACAATGGCTAAGAAGGGCATTGTCATGGTAACTAGCTCCACCTGAAACAATAAGTCCACCGTCCGTGGTTGCCCTTATGTCTTTAATTTCAAAGCCTATGGAGTCATTACCTTGCTCTGGACCGTATTTTTTCTGCCAGACAATATTACCATCCGCGTCGATCTTCAGGACCCAAACAAAACCACCCCAAAAATTCCCGGCGCAAACATAGCCATTATCAACAGTGTTTCTCACTAGAGAAAAACCCCAGAAAAACGGCGACTCTACTGGCTCATAGGTTTTCGCCCAGCGCACTAAAGCCGGCAAGCCAATTGCTTTTCTGAAGATTCTCAACCCATCTGAAATATCTAAAACTCCGTCTTCATCAATATCTCCAATCTGTAATAACCATTCAGGATACGGGAAACTGTACACTTGTCCTCCAATATTTAAGTCAAGGCCTAATATTAGTCTTAAAGAAATGATGGTATCCCGAATATCAATTTCTCCGTCCAGGGTGAGGTCTCCCTGGGTCACTCCTTTTGCTAGGCAAATCTCTGAAATCCTTCTCTCTTCAATAGAAACCTGCTTTCCCCCGGCCTCAAGTCCATATTCCATAAATAAGAAAAATAAACTACTTGCCGCGAGCAGCTGACCTAATACTCGTTTCATTTTCTTCTCCAGTTTAAATTCTGACGAATTTCTGAACTCAACACCTAGTTCAGGTAATCTTCTGCCTTCGGCCAAGTTTAATTTCAAATCTCCTCCTAAAACTTCTAAATTGCCAAAATTTCTGTTGGGAGCCATTTAAAGAGAAAGGCAATAAGCGGACGCTTCTTCCGCCATTGTCTCCAATTGTGAAAACAAACTTTACTGGCCTAAAATATCAACTGATAAATGGTCTTAGCAATGAGAGCCACGGCGATTGAAAGCATCCCGACCAAACCCATGCCGCAAGCATATCCAGCCATGAGAATAGGAGTGTACTTTTTCCAGTTAGGTCCGACCTTCTTGGCAAAATAAAACCGGCCTAAGAGCGCTCCGGCAAACATCGGGATACTATAATGCGGCATCTGTCCTACTCCGCCGACAATTCCATAGAAGATAGCCGCGGGCCAGCGGAAAAGAAAACTAAGTCCGTAAATCAAAGCATAAACCAGACCGGAAGAAATGATATACTTCAGTTTAATCGCCCGGATCATCCAGGGAACACCGGCGTCTGGCAGGGTAGAAGTAGCCCACAAACATTGAAACATAGCACTCATTGGCCACATCTTCTGAACAAACGGATAGGCTGAGGAAGGAATGGGGTTCATCCGCCAGATAATAGACCAGAAAAGAAAACTGCAGAAGAGCATAATCACCAGCGAAGCAAACTCGGATTTGTACCACGCAGTGAATTTGGTCCGGGTAAGTTCTAACTGTTTGAAACCTTGGGTGGTTCCTCCATGGTTAAAATAGGGAACCGGCGCAAACCAGATGTCCACCCCTTTATATCCACTCAAAATAAAAGTGGCCTCCCGAACATACGGGAAGGAAATCCCGGTGGCGACCCCGGTAATACCAAACATCCTAGCGGAAGTATAAGAAAGAAAAGGAGTGAGAACAAAGCCGAAAAACACAAAGAGAAGAACAGGAAAAGTGGGAACAAGGAGGTGGCAGATAATAACATAAGCCAGGGTGGAGAGAAACCATAACAAGATGGCAACTGGTAAAGGATAGTCGCCTCTGTTATCAGGGAGAATCACTCTTACGGCCGATTTCCTCTGGCTGGGCCGGAAAGCCATGGCCATCTTCCAGATGCCAATTATAGCGACGATAATACCGCCTGAGATGACTGCATTTATCCAGAAATTCATAGTGGTTACCACATTGGTAGGGATTGCCGTCATTCCTGGCTGCCAATCGGTGATAATCCCAAATTTGTGAAGAATTGGGTCGCCGAAAGTTCTTGCGACGACTGATCCGATAAAGGTCCCCACTACCACCCAGAACGGAAGAACGAAACCAGCAAAAAGTGTGCCTAGGTCAGTAACGAAACCGAGCATAGAAGAAGGCAATACCGTACCTAATTGAGCAGTGAAGTCTACCCAGGGAATGGGTAACAACTGTAAAGGAGTTGTCATCAATAGCCCGGTAATTGTAGGTATTACCACATAAAAGGCCCCAAAGATGACTCCAATCATGGCAGCAATAGAAAATATTCTCCACCGCCAGGTCTCCTTCTTACTGCTCACCTCAGCTAGGGCCGTGGCTCCTTCGGACGCAACCGGTGCCATAGGGAAAGGTAGTTTTTCATAATCGCTGGTGACCCGGAAAAGCGCATACCCCAAAGTGAAATGGTTAATCCGGTAAAGAATGTTGTGGACGATCAACAGCAGAATCGGAACCGCCCAGGCCCTGGCGAGAAAAGTCCGACGAAGCAGAGCATCCGAACCAGCCGGGGGAACAGCCCAGGCTGGCACTCGCTCTGTCAGGCCAAAAAACTTGGCATAAGGCGACTGGATCAGATACTGCTTCCAGATTAGGTCACTGAATGCTCCCCCTTGAAGAGTTAGTCCCACTGCCCCCAGAACCAGCCCAGCGCTGATCAAAGAACCAGCCAGGATGTAAACAATATAGACTTCCTGCCTTTTCAATTGGACAAAGGACCGCTTGGCAATCTCCACCAGGAGGATAACTGTTACCCACTGAGCCGCTCCACCCAGTCCACCTCCAGTGATTAACCCAAGATAGATTGAACCAGGCAGCATAATGAAACCGATAAATATGGCAGCCAGAATAGTTTTGAAGTTAAAACCGTCAACAAAGGGCTCCTGAATTCCAGGTTCAAATTCTACTTCTTGCTTGATTTCTTCAGCCATATGTCTTCCTTTTTTGAGAAAAGTATAAGCTTCAAGCTTTAGCCAAGGCTAATCGGCCCTGTTCAGCATAGGTTTTTTTCACTTCCGGACTGACTGTTCTCCAGATGAGGAACTGTTTCCGGATACCATCAAGAAACCGACGGTTAAGTCTCTTCCAGTCAGTAGATTCGCCGCTGGTCCGTTCAATGTTCACATCAATAGTATAGAAATTGTACTGTCCGAGAGGCTTCATCACCACAGTCAACTTCTGGCTGACACCCAGGTCAAATGGAGCCAACCACACACTGGTGGTAATGGTGTAAACACTCTTCCCGATTTCATTTTTTTCGGCTTTCAACTGAGCCCCGTTGGTATAAAAATTACCGAGAGAAACATCTTGATAGGAACCAAAATACTCGGTCAGGAAAGACGCCAGACCCAAAACCTCTACCTCGCTGACAGTGAAAGGAAATTCAAACTGCCAGAGATCACCTTTTGGTTCAGGCAGCACCCACCGCCGCGTGACATCCGGGACAGCCATCCGGGAAGCTTTTCTCGCCGGATAAATCGTGGAAAGAAGCACAGTAATGACAATAATCACCGTGGCCATAACCGCGGATAGGGAAGAATAGTTCAGCACCAGTCCTTGCAGTAACCCGGTCACCATCAAGACACGGGCTATCACCTGACCTAAGAGATAGCCGGTTACCGCTCCCAGAACTGCGTAAACCAGCGATTCGGCGAGGAAAAGAGAAGCGATATGGACTGGGGCTAACCCCACCGCACTGTACGTGCCAATTTCTTTAATCCGTTCATACACCGAGCCTAACATGGTGTTAAGAACAATCAAAGCGGCTATCAGGATCGGAATGATCAAATTGCCGATTCCGGAAAAAGAAGTGAGGCCCATGCTGCTATAAACATAGGTCTTGTTTTCCGCCCCGACAAAAAGAATCACGGCCAGTTTGGAGATAAAATCTTCCACCAGTTTCTGGACATTGCTTCCCTCAGGGAAACGAACCGCTAAGGCGTGAAGAGTTCCACCCATATCCATCAGCGTCTCAAAATCAACAATGACAACATTTTCTGCTTCCATATGCACAAAACCTTGGAGTTTCACGTCCCCAGAATATACCTGGGCAGTCCGTTCCATCTTAATCTTGCTAATCTCTTTTTCCGGCATAACGGAAAAATCTACCGGAGTGATAGGTTCATTGTCCAGTTCCCTCAAGTCGTTCAGTTTCTTCTCGTTAAATAATCCTTTGACTACCAATTCCCGGCCGTAAATTCTTATTTTTGCCTGTCCCACATTTTCCCGGGTGATACCCAGAGAAGCAGCCATTGACTCCGGCAATAGGCAAGCATCTGTTTCCTGCTCAATCCAGTGGCCAGCAGTTAAGCACTGGTCCAAATGAGAGACCTCCTTTTCCTCTGGCGCTATCCCCAAAAGTCCAGTAGCCAACACTGATTTACCACGATGGGAAATATCAATGGCTGTTCGGTTACCCAGCTCCCGAAGGACAAACCAGGCCCGGGGAGCAATCAGGCCAGTTTCAGAAAATTCGCTTCTAACATAGTCCAGGGCCACCTCCTGCAGAGGAGCCCAGGCCCGGTCCCGAAGAAGAATTCCCGAATAAGGGGGACGAACAGACCACTGCAAGCGATTGAAGTGAAGATAAGACTTGATAGAAGTGAAGGAAAGCACGGTAAAGGTTAAAAGGATCAAAGTGATAGAAGTCAGGATAGTACGCATCTTGCGTCTTTTCATATTAGCCACGCCCAGAGAAAAGGCGGTTCCAGCCGCCGTTATCCGGCCAACATCCGTCTGGTAGACCCCGGAGGTTTCCTGTTTCATCCGCTGCATCTGTTCCTCAAACTTAGAAGCCACAATGGAAAGAACAATGAAAGATAACGCCAGCACAATGAAGGAAAGAAGAATAACTTCCGGAGCATTGGTGAGTTTGAAAGCCGGATGAACTAATCGCATTATCCAGTAAATTGCCAGAAATATCCCGAAAACTCCGGCAATCCGCTGTTCAATCTTGGGAAACCCAAAGATAAGCCGCTCGGCAAAATAGGCAAAAGGCAAAAGTAATATGAAATAAAAGATAATCCCCTTCACCACATCGTTGGCGGTGCTTTTTACATCCGGATAAGCCCGGGATTCAATCGCTTGGCTTTGCCGGGAAAACTTAACAAAGGAAAACCAATCCATTTTTTCTCTAGCCTCTTCAGCCATTTCCAACAGAGACTTTGCCTTTCGCTGTAGTTCTTTCAGTCGTTCGTTCCTGATGCCAAAACCTTCAAAGCTCCTGGTACGGTAGCTATCCAGAATTATCATGTCTCTTGCCGCTTGATAGGGCGTGTCCAGAATGGCTGGCGTTTCGCTGGTGAGGAAACCAATTCCTTCAGCCTGTTCTTTCTTGACAGCCTTTTCTTCAGCATTGAGCAGCAGTAACCGTTTTCCTAAAGGACCTGATTCCCCGGTAATCTTGATACGGCTGGCTGGTTTGGCAAAAGCCACTCCAGCCAGTTCGGAACAAGAGGTCCAGGACCAAGGAATGAACTCCGGATACTGGAGGTAATACCCGTAGGCATCAGGCAAGCTATTGGAGGTATCAAATACATCTATTTTGCTCAACTGAGTAAGATATTGCGGGTCAACCAGAGAAAAAAGGTCTACCGGCTCACAATCAAAAAGAACAATCATCCACTTCTTTTCCTTGTAATCCATCTTTAGGGTGATGGGGTACTGCTGGTGTCCGTTCACTCCCATATCTGGAGCCATAACAATCTGGCCGGTCTCTGGATTTAGTTTGAATCCCTGGAGCCACACACTGGCGTTTCTGAAAAGACTGGTAAATTCTACTGTCCCTGCCTTATCAGTCATCAATAGTGGCGGTCTGACCCCCATCCAGACCTCCCAGCCCCGGATATTGTCATAAAGCCTCGGCAAAGCCAAGGCCCCTTCTACCGGCTGATCAGGGACGAAGCTTTTCCGCGGGTCAAAGGTGGTCAACCTGGCAATTAGAGAGTACAGGTTATCTTTCAATTCCAATTTGGTTTCAGGCATAAGTTGAGGGTCATTAACTGCCTGGTCAAGGATTCTAATCAACAGGGCAGCTTGCTGTTCAATGTTGGCTGTATTGACACGGTCAAAAGTGTCAACAGGCGTATCCAAATACCAGCGGCCATCGTTCACAGTAAGAAAGGTGACGGCTGGTATCCCGGCAAAGACAGCCATTTCTCCATCAGTTCTTAAGACATCCGGGAGGAAAGTCTGCCAGAGAATACCTTTTTCCGGACTGACGCCGTTAGCCAGACTGTCTTGCCCGGGCAAACCTAACTGGCTAGCTGCTCTGGCCGCGTATTCTATAAATTTTTTCCCCAGCGGGGCAAAAAAACGCTGGTAACTAAATTCATATGAGTTGTGCCAGATGCCCAATCGGTTAGACCCGCTGGAAAGATCTAAGCCGATCAATAGCAATGGTTTCAATCTCTGCTCTTTGGCAATCTTGTTCTTGAAAGGTTCTGTAGTTCGCAGGTGGGCCTGAATGAAAGCATCCATACCGCGGAGATATTGGAAGTGGCTTGAAGTCGCCAAGAACATTATAGTCCGCTTCGGCGGATTCTGTCGGAAGTGATGGACCAGGGAAAGAAGGGTGGCCAGGCCACAACTGCTATCTGCACCAGGCGATAGAGAGGGAACTACGCTGGTGCTATCGTAATAGGCATGAAGAATAATTAGGTCATCTCTCAATTTCGGGTCTCGTCCAATCAGTACCCCACAGACATTTTCATCGCGCACCTGCTGCCAATCCATCCGGCTAAATAACCTCCCGGAAGCCTGCTTGGCGCAAAGTTGTAAAATCTCCCTGGCGGCTTGACCGGTGGCGTAAAATCTCGGGATGGACACCGGGATAGAAAGAAATTTCTTTTTTGCCTCCAGGCGAGTCACCCGGTCTGACTCCAGAAAAATTACCGCCCGGGCGCCAAGCATAGCTGAATCCAACCAGCGACTACCACAATCAAAATCATAAACCGCAATGCTTCCCCGCATGGGTTTACCAGAAAAAGTTTTTAAATTTCCTTTCCCTCCGTAAAGCAGCGGTCCGCAAATTCCGGCCGGTGGCAAAGTAGGCGTCCTGACCAGATTCGGCCAAACCCCATAAAGCGGAATTTTTTTATTCCCTGCCTCCAGAAAAGCCCCTTTGTCTGCAGGGACTACGGTGGTGAACGGCTCGCGATGAATTTTTGCCAAACCAGCCGAGCGAAAAGCTGACTCAACCAGATCAGCCGTGAGCCTGTGTCCAGGTGTCCCAGGTAGACGAGAAGAAACCGAAGAAATATCGCGGATGAAAGAAGTGACTTGTTGGGAGTAAAGCTGATTGGTGAGAAAAACGAGAACAAAAAAGAAAAAAACGTTTTTAGCGTTTCTGCTCATTGACTGACTCCTTCAGTTTTTGCCAGGTTTTCTTTGAACCTGGATTGCGGTTAATTTCCTCAATAAATTGTTTCTTGGCTTCTTTCCTGCGTCCCTGGGCTTCTAAAATGCACCCCCTGAGGTAATGAGCCTCAGGGAAATTTGGATTTATTTCTACCAATCGCTCAGTCAGCCTTAAGGCATCTTCCCACCGTTGTTCACTATAATCAAGCCAAGCTAAATTGAACAACAAATTACCACACCGGGGGAATCTGGTCAATCCAGCTTCCAACCATTGTCTGGCTTGAATTTTGTCTCCCAATGACAGGTAGCAAATGCTGATTTTTTCATACAGGTCTTCGCGCGGCCGCTCCTTTTCCATTTTTTCCCACGATTTCGCTGCTGCCAAAAGGTTACCCTCAGCAAAATGCTTCTCGGCTTC
Source organism: Candidatus Omnitrophota bacterium (assembly GCA_023818865.1). Classification (GTDB taxonomy): domain Bacteria; phylum Ratteibacteria; class UBA8468; order B48-G9; family DSTR01; genus JAMWDF01. The sequence goes on along the minus strand of JAMWDF010000003.1, from coordinate 25,615 downwards.
CCTTTCTCCATTAGCTCCAGTCCCGGTCAACATTACCCCTAACGGCACCATAGCACTTACCAACAAGACAAATAGGAAAGGTCGTAAGTTATTGGTCATGGCCGGTTATCCGATTAATCCTTTTCAGCCTTCTCCCGAGAATGAAAATCAGGACCAGCAGGGTCAACACCATGATCATCCGACTCCAGAAAGACTCACGCCGCAAAACCACCGGCCAGAGAACAACAATTGAAACGATAATAACCAGGTCTTCCCAAAGTGGCGTCCTCTCAGGAATAGGAAAGAATGGTTTTTTTGAAATGTCCGAATTCCTCTGGTCCATCAATTTCACCAGGTTTAGATACCCCGACTTCTTGGTGTCAGAGTGCCGGGAGGGGGATTTGAACCCCCACGGCCGAAGCCATACGCCCCTCAAACGTACGTGTCTGCCAATTCCACCATCCCGGCCATCTAACCCGTGGTTACATAATACTTCTCGGTTCCCTTAGGTAGAATTCAGCACAAGCCCTAGCCAGTTTTCTCACCCGGGAAATGAATCGGACCCGTTCACTGACACTAATTGCTTTTCTTGCATCCAACCAGTTAAAAAGGTGAGAAAGCTTCAAAACATAATCATAGGCAGGGAAGACCAAACCTGCCTGGAGAACCCGAAAAGCTTCCGCTTCAAACTGATCAAATGTTTGAAAAAGAAACGGGATATCAGCCACTTCAAATGCATATCGCGAGTATTGTCTTTCTCTCTCCTTGTGAATCTGACCAAAGGTGATTTCCCTGTTCCAGTCCAGCTGAAAAACATTTTTCTTGCCCTGAAGAAAATTAACTATCCTGTCCAGTCCGTAGGTAATTTCACAAGCGACTGGTTTCAGGTCAAATCCTCCTGCCTGCTGCATATATGTAAACTGCGTAATTTCCAAGCCATCCAACCACACCTCCCAGCCTACTCCCCAAGCCCCTAGAGTAGGTGCTTCCCAGTTGTCTTCAACAAACCGAATGTCGTGCTCCTGGATGTTGATGCCCAAGCTGGCTAAACTTTTCAGATATAGGTTCTGAATATTATCTGGCGGCGGCTTGAGGATAACCTGAATTTGGTGGTGCAGATAAAGCCGAACCGGGTTTTCTCCATAACGTCCATCCGCCGGCCTCACCGAAGGCTCCAGATACACAACCTTCCATTCTTTCTCGCCCAGAATCCCAAAAAATGTTGCTGGATTCAAGGTACCCGCTCCAACTTCAACATTGTAAGGATGCCAGAGAACACATCCTTTCTTCACCCAAAAATCTTCTAATTGCCGCCAGGTTTTTTGAAATTCCATCTTTAGTATTTTAGACTTAATGCGCCAGGTAAGTCAACTGACTGATTTCTTGACCAAAACCAATCTAAGTGGATGAAGAGTACAAATTTTACAGCTCAAACTGGGAATAAGGCCAAAAGGGACTCCAGAATAAGAAAGTCATAGTATTGATTCACCAAACCAACCCAAGTTTCTCATTGTCCAGTTTCTGTTACCACCGAGCTGAAACGGACTACCCTGGCTCCCCTGGTGTCTACCCAGAGATTATCTTGGTTGACTTCATCCGCTGCCACTGAAGAACATTGGCCGTCACGACCCCGGGAGTACAACTGGAAACTGTCAGGATTATAGTAACCGCTTATCGGTGGGCCTGAAATTGCCAGGGAACTATAGCCATAGGCTGAGTGGTCTACATAGATAAGGTCCCGTTTCCAACCATCGCGGTAGACATCCGAGTCTTCCCGGATATACTTACCCAGTTCAGTAGCTAAACTGGCGATATCTCCACTTCCCCCTGGCAGTTTCTCCTCTTCCTCAACAAACATAGCCAGCGCCATCATAATCTGCCGGAGATGATTGATGGTTTGGGTTTCACGAGATTTGTCTCTGGCTCGGGAAAGAGCCGGCAACATCAGTGCGGCCAAAATGGCCATAATGGCCATCACCACCAGGAGTTCTACCAAAGTAAAACCCTTCTCAGATTTCTTCATCCACCCAAGCCAAAATTCCATTTTCAGAGAAAATCCTATTACTAAAATTGCCTTCGGTCAATTCCCGGTGTGATACAATAAGGTAAATCACCACTGACATGGCCTGGGTAAAACTGGTCAATCTGTGTAAGAATTTCGACCTGGTAGTTGCGGTTAAGAATTTTTCTTTGGAGGTGGCAGACAAAGAATTTATTGTTCTGGTTGGCCCATCAGGATGCGGTAAAACCACAATCTTACGTTTGATCGCCGGACTGGAAGAATTGAATAGTGGTGAAATTTGGATTGAGGGTAAACTGGTCAATCATCTTCCCCCTAAAGATAGAGATGTGGCGATGGTTTTCCAGAATTATGCTCTTTATCCCCATATGACTGTCTTTGACAATATTGCCTTCGGTTTGCGCGTCCGGAAACTGCCCCGGTTGAGAATTGAAGAGAAAGTGAAAACAACTGCTGAGCTACTGGGATTAGGGCAACTATTGAGGCGGAAACCGAAAGAACTTTCTGGGGGAGAAAGACAAAGAGTAGCCCTGGCCCGAGCCATAGTCAGAGAACCAAAACTTTTTTTGATGGATGAGCCTCTTTCCAATCTGGATGCCAAATTAAGGGTGCAGATGCGAGCCGAATTGATTAAACTTCATCGACATTTGGGTATTACTACCATTTATGTCACCCATGATCAGGTGGAAGCAATGACCATGGGAAAACGGATTGCTGTGATGGACAACGGGTTATTGCAACAGGTGGATAGCCCTTTGAATCTTTATCAGTATCCAGCCAACCAGTTTGTCGCCGGTTTTATTGGGAGCCCTTCTATGAACTTTTTCCTGGCCAGGCTGGAAGAAAGTCAAGGGAAATTGGCTGTAATTTTAAGGGAGATAAGCCTGCCTTTGCCCCCGGAAGTATCCAGACGGTTGCTGGATCGGAAGATGAAAAATGTTATTCTGGGCCTGAGACCGGAGCACATCCTTCCAGCCAATCTGTTCCCAAGTGAAGCCAAGTTTCCAAAGGTCCCGGCGACCGTGGATGTGGTAGAACCACTTGGTGTCAGCACTTTGGTTTATCTTAAAGTAAAAAACTTGGATTTTCTGGCGTGCTTTGATGGTACCGTTAAAATCAAACCTGGCGATTTTCTGGAAGTGGTCTTTGATATGAGAAATGCTCATCTCTTTGACCCGGATACTCACCGATCACTCCTCGCCAACTCTTGACAGGAGCCACAGATATGGACAGGGCTTTTGTTAAAGAAAAAATAGCAGAAAGAATTGCCGAAATTGACCAGGAACTAAAAATTCACCCAGAGCGTCGCTCGGACTTAGCCTGGCAAAAAATCTGGCAGAATCAACCCCGGCAATATCCAGTCTTAAGCCTGAACAGAATAACCGATATCTCCGCCGGTGAAGGAAAATCAGCGCCTCATCCTTTCTCTTCTCCAGAAGAACACCTCCTGACTAAACTGGATGATTTGACCAGACCGTTAGCTCTACTCAACCCCATTGCTCCTATACTTCCTACCGGTCTTGGTCCAGGAACCCTGGCAACCTGTTTTGGCCTTACTGTGCAGGCAGAAGCCGGTTATGTGCCGGCAACCAGCCTTTCACTGGCTCAGGCGTTGAAACAAGGTATGCCTGACCCAGAAAAGAGCGGCTGGCTTCCACTCATCAAGCAAGAAATTTTAGTCGCCAGAGAGTTAACCCCATCCTGGATGAAAATTGCCTTGCCAGATACGCAAGGACCTTTCAATCTGGCTCATCTAATTCTTGGTAACGAAAGCTTCACCGCGCCTTTTACCCAACCAGAAAAATTCTTTTCTTACCTGGAAATTGTGACGGAGTTTTTTGTGGAAGTGAATAAGAAGTTTAGAGAATGGATTACCGCGGAAAGACTGCCAGAGGGAAAGGTTGACAGTGTCTCCATCGCAGAATGTTCCGTCAACCTGGTCTCTGCTGATTTTTACCGCCGATTTATCCTTCCTTTTGACCTCCGGGTAGCCAAAAACTGGAAATATGTAGATATTCATACCTGCTCTGGACCACATGTTTTCCAGGTTACCCTGGATTCTTTTCCTAATCTAGTGGCGACAGAGGCTGGTTTTATTGAGAAGGCCTGCGCTGGGTGGACTCCAGTAGAATTGGCTGTAAGACTCATTCAAGGCCGCCAGATTATTCTCCGGATAGGCGAAGAGTTGCCGGCTGATTTTAACCAAGCTGAGGAATATGTGAAAAAAAGGCTGTTATTAGCCAGAAATAACCATCAGCTTTCCTTTAGCTTCACTGGGATGTACTGGAAGAAAACAGATGAGCCAGCAATAAGAAAACTTCACCGGCGGTTAGATGATTTCTGGGCAAAGGAAGTCTGGCCTCTTGCTTGCGGGGGGAAAAATTGAAAAAATCCATTTTTCTCACCTGGCTGGTGAGTACTGTTTCTCTGCTCTTGGCCATTCAGATTATTCCTGGTTTGAAGATTAACTCCTGGGTATCCTTGCTGGGCGCTGCCTTGGTAATCAGTCTGCTTAATTGGTTTCTCCGCCCGGTCCTTTTCATCTTAACCTTGCCCATCAACATTCTCACCTTAGGTCTTTTCAACCTTTTTCTCAATAGCCTTATTTTTCTTCTCACCGGTTATCTAGTGAAGGGGTTTATTATCAGCCATTACTGGAGTGCTTTCTGGGGGGCTTTACTTTTTTCTTTCGCCAGCATAGTCCTCAATGCTCTTCTGGGAACTTACCGGATGAAGATTGTCAGTTCTCCTTGTCCCCAAAAAGATAAAGTAATTGAGACAGATGACTACACAATCACCCGGCCGTAAAAATTCTTCCCCTTGAGGCAGAAATTTTCACCAGTTATCAGTCCGGAAAGGTGAAGCTGGCAAACCATCCCGGTTATAAAGGTTACAGCCAGCTGGATTGGTGGTAAAAGCGTATCTGACTGCGACCGGTTTACTCACCAGTGGACTGGAAACCACTATGGTTTCTCCTTCAATCACGGCCTCAGCCCGGACAAAATTTTTGTCTTCTCCAGCCAGGCTGAACCAGGTCAGTTGCCCCTTAGGCCTTTCTTCCACAGGAGCCAAACCATTTTTCCGGGCCACTATCAGTCCTTTACCAACACAATCAAAGAAAATCCGAATTTTGTTGCCTTCAACCACGTGTTTCTTGTAGAGAGGACCGGTGGGAACTATTGCGTAATTGTAATCCTTTGCCAGCGCAAGCCGGGCTAAACGTTTTCCCACATCTTGCTTATTCTTTGGATGAATATCATTAGCTTCGCCGATATCAATCGTCACCGCCATGCCGGTCTTGGGAATCCCTAAAGCGGCCAGCTGGGCCTCTCTCAATCTGGCCCAGCCATCCCCACCAGCGGCATTACGCGCGTCGGAGTAGCGGTAGTTGGGTAACTGCACATAGTAAAAGCTGAAATCCCCCTGTTTCCAGACGCCCCGCCAACCGCCAATTAAGGCTTTCATTTTATGGTAGTAACTTTCTCCTTCATTGCCATTAGCTTCTCCCTGATACCAGAGAACCCCACGTATTGCCCAAGGAATGAGCGGGTGAATCATTGCGTTATAAATTCTGGTTGGCTGCTGCTGGTCTCCGTCAATCCAGGGAACAGCCGGCAATTCGGGTGGGATTTGCCCAAGGTCAATCAGACTTCGCGTTTTCTCTATCCACTCCTGAAGTTCTCTCAGATATCCAAGGTAACGCTGCCGACCACTTTCAGTCGCCGGATGAGCAGCCTGAATTCTTTCGTTGATAGTTTTCAATTCCGGGACCAGCTGGTATCCCTCCGGACAAATCCATGGTTCAATCCTAGTGCCCCCCCAGCTGGAATTAATGATGCCAACTGGGATATTCAGTTGACTCACGATTTCCCGGGCGAAGAAATAACCGGTAGCGGTGAATGATCCCACCACATCCGGCGTGCTCACCTCCCAGCGACCACTCACTTTTTCTTCTGGCCAGGGAGAATGTCTTAGCGGCACCCGATAATGTCTGATTAATGGACTGGCGCTTTCCTTTTCCTGGGCTGCGTTTAGACATCCAGAAACTGTCATCGCCATGTTTGATTGCCCGGAACATAACCAGACTTCGCCTATCAGAATGTCTTTTACTACTATGACCCTACTGCCAGAACAAATGGTCATTTCTGCAGGAGTCAAACTGGCTGTCAATGGTTCCAGTCTTACCTGCCACCGACCGTTCTTGTCGGCTGTGACAATTTTCGTCTGACCAGCAAAGGAGACGCTCACTTCAGCTCCAGGTGAAGCCCAACCCCAAAGCGGAACAGTCATCCCCTGCTGCAGAACAACATGGTCAGTCAAGAGAGAACAAACTTCCAGTTTTTCCTGCCCGAAGATAGCCAGACTTATGAAGAAAAAAATGGGTAAGCCAAATTGGGTGAGCCAGTTTTTCTTCATTTTCCCTCTTGACGTTTTTCCCTATTTGCCTGAGGAAAAATTAAGCGGGATACGGGATTCGAACCCGTGCTCCGAGCTTGGGAAGCTCGTACTCTACCCCTGAGTTAATCCCGCATCTGATGATATGTTACTGCCACTTAGCGGAAAAAGTCAAGACCACTGTTGATAAATGTCTCTGGCTGGTTTAAATCTTCACAAGAAAGACGCCGAGTCAATGAAAGAACCTGCTCCTTCCTGTCTCGTTTAGGCCAACCGGGGGGCAGCTGCTTAAAGGAAATAATGGCTGTTTTTACCAACCTCCCGGTGCCATCCAGTTCTGCTAGCAAAAGAGGTGATAAATTCATCGGATATTTGAGGCAAGAGGAACCATAGAAGCAAAAGTTTCCCAAACTGTAAGCAATCAACCGGCCCTGATAAACTTCCATCGCCCGGGGGACATGGGGGCCATGCATAATTACCAGGTCCGCCCCCCGTTTAATCGCTTCCCTGCCCAAATTTATAACCGAACCTCTATTTTCCCCACAGTAAAACTCTTCTTTCTCACTCAGGTGAAGAGCCGTTGGTCCTTCTCGGCCTGCGTGAAAAGAAACCAGGAGAATATCACACTGCTCTGCCTGTTTTTGGATTAAACATAGGGCTGCTTCTGGTCGACTAATAGAAAAAGGAGAAGGACTGAAAGAAAAAGCCACCAGGCCAACCTTAATCCCTTTCACCTGGCAATAAGCTATTTCTCCTTCCTCCAGACCTATCATTCCCCAAACCCGAAGGGCCTTTTTAGTATCAGCCAACCCTTCCCGGCCAAAATCGCGGCTGTGGTTGTTAGCCAGGGATAAAACATCAAAACCAGACCTTGCCAGATTCCGAGCAAACCTGGGTGGTGTTCGGAAAACAAAAGTATTTGGCTGGCTGGGGTCCTTGGAACATTTACTCTTTTCAGTGAGAGGACCTTCCAAGTTGCCAAAAGTAATATCCGCCTGGGAAAGGTAATACGAAGCCTCAGAAAAAAGGTCGCGGCCGTCAGCTGGAGGAAGAAAATTTTCCGGATAATTGCTACCCATCATGATATCTCCAACTGCCGCAAAAATAATTGTCTTAGGCCGGGCAGCCGAGGTTTTCCTAGTCGGCTGTTGCCGAAAGAGGAAAGTCAAAAAGTAACTAGCCAGGCCACAAAAACAGATAATCTTTAGCCTAAACCGTGGGGAAAACATAGAAAACGACTTAAGGAACAGCGGTAGTTTCTGCCTCTTCAGACCCGATAATTCTCCGAGCACCTACAAACCTGTTTTTGAGGTAACCCGAACGATCAAAACTACCAATTACCACCTTCCTTGCTTCCCGGCTGGCATGAATAATCAAACCATTGCCCAGGTAAAGAGCCACATGGGTCGGCCGCAAACTTTTCAGCGAAGAAAAAAAGAGCAAGTCGCCAGCGCTTAACTTAGTGAGGGGGACGGCTTCTCCTTGTTGATACTGTTCTCTGGCGGTCCGCGGAAGCTTCACCCCAACATTGGCAAAAACTCTTTTTACCAGGCCAGAGCAGTCAATTCCCCGGTCATTTGTTCCCCCTAAACGATAAGGTGTTCCTAGGAAGGCCATGGCATGCTCAACGACCTGGCTAATTTTGTTTTCTGGAGGCAAAGAAGATAGCATTTTCATTTCGGTCTCTGAGGGAGTAGCTTCGGCCACTTCCAGAACTGGCTCGTTTGGCTGAGGCTGCCTTGACCAACTTTTGCTTATGAGAAGCCGCTGACCAGGCTTAATTAGGGAACCATTAATGTTGTTAAACTTCTGGAGCTGGGCAACACTCATCTGGTATCTTCTGGCAATGGCAGAGAGGGTTTCTCCAGGTCTCACCCGATGATAAACTGTCTCTGCCTGGTACTGCGACCCAGCCTGGTAAGTTGTTTCCGTTTCTTTTTCCGCCGGCGTGATTGTAAGAATCTGTCCAATGGAAAGCTTATTGGTAGAAAGATTATTCAGTTTCTTTAATTCGGCCACCGTGGTGCCAAACCTTCGGGCAATAGAGTAAAGATTATCTCCCTTTACTACCGTATATTCTTCCGCCTGAAGTAGTCCCGCCAGAAGAAATAAAACAGCTAACAGTAATTGGTTCTGTTGTTTCATTATGATTCCCTCCCCCTCTCCAGCGACCAGATTATAAATTATTTGACACAGATTTTTCTTAGTTTAACAAATCTGCCCTCAGCGTGTCAACTTCAAGGAGACAGTTGGTTGACTGAAAGGAGAGAATGCTTTAACATTGCTGGGGCAGGAAATAAACAAGGGGAGAACAATGGATAATAAGATTGCTTTTTTAGAAAAATTGTGGCATTCCGGGGTGGTAGCGGTGATGAGGGCAGATGACCCGGGCAAACTCAAAGAAGCAGCGGCCGCCCTGGCTGAGGGCGGAATTATCTTTATTGAAGTGACTATGACCACCCCAGGTGCTCTGAAGACCATAGAAGACCTGGCGGCCAGTCAGAAGAATTCTGTAATCGGAGCTGGCAGCGTCCTGGATGCAGAAACCGCCAGATTGACTATCCTTTCCGGAGCGGAATTTGTAGTCAGTCCAGCCATCAATTCCAGGGTGATTGAACTGTGTCGTCGCTACTCAAAAATAGTCATCCCAGGCGCATTTACGCCGACAGAAGTAATCACTGCCTGGCAGGCTGGGGCAGACCTTGTCAAGATTTTCCCGGCTTCCCTTGGCGGGCCAGATTATATCCGAGCATTGCTGGCTCCGTTACCCCAGGTGAGACTTTTACCCACTGGTGGGGTGGAAGCAGAGAATGTGGCTGATTTCATCAAAGCTGGAAGTTATGCGGTGGCAGCCGGGGGTAATTTGGTTTCCCGTCATCTTTTGAAACAAAGAGATTTTCAGGGAATTACTGAGTTGGCGAGAAAATTTGTGACAGAAATTAGCCGTTTTAGAAACCGATAGTGGTTGTTAAGGCTTCTGGGTAAGAAATAGTCCCCATTTTTTCTTTTTCCGCCCGCAACTTTCTCCTCCCTTAAATTGTTTAAACAAGTGAAAGTTAGAGAATGGACCAAGTCCTTTGACACTACTGACAAGGAGGTGGAAAATAGAACAAAATCAGGCATACAAGAAACTGGTTGGAGCAGTTTCTAACTAAGGAGGTTTAAAATGATAAAGAAAATGCTGAGGCTGCTGGTGATAATGCTTATCGGGTTTTGGACAGTCGGAGGAAGAGCTCAACAACAGAGTGGTGAAAACCAGCACCGAGAAAGAAGACGGGAACAAAATCAGGCTGGCCAACGCGGCGCCCGGCCTCAGTGGAACCCGGAACAGATGAGACAACGCTGGATGGAAAACATTAAGGAGAGACTCCAGCCTTCAGATGAGGAGTGGAAAGTTATTCAGCCCCGGCTGGAAAAAGTGATGACTCTTTCCCGGCAAGCCACTGCGATGCGGATGATGGGCCCCTGGTGGAGCGGAGAACGGCCGGGAACACCTTCTGGACAAACCGCTTCTCAGGAAATGAGCCCGGTCCAGAAAGCTGCCTCAGAGTTAGAAAGTGTCCTGGCTAATAAGGAAAGCAAGCCGGCGGAAATCAATGCTAAGCTGACCGCTCTCCGGGAAACCAGACAGAAAGCCAAAAAAGAGCTCTCAGAAGCCCAGGCTGCTTTAAAGGAAATTCTTACTCCGCGGCAGGAGGCCCAACTAGTGTTAATGGGGTTGCTAGAATGAGGTAGCTCGGGGATGCAAAATATTCTCAGTCGCTTGCAAGAAGGGGGATACCTGGAGGCTCCTGCCCTGGAAAAGGTCCGGGCAGCAGTTATGAATGGTATCCCCCTGGATGAATGTTTGAAAGAGGCTTCTCGTCTTTCTGAGGAGCAATGGCTCCAAATTCTTGCTTCTGAGATGGAACTGGATTATCTCAGTCTGGAAGACCAGTTGCCTTCTCGGGAGTACCTGAAGAATTTTCCGGTTCACCTTCTCCTTGAAAGAAAAATCTTGCCATTGAAAGAAGAGGCTGGTGTAGTGCTGGTGGCAACCAACCGGGTTTTTGATCAGACCGGGATTGATGAACTCCGGGTTTATCTTAATCAGGAAGTGAGACCAGTCCTGGCTCCTGGGCCGAAGATTGAACAAGCACTCAAGAAACTGCTGGGGGTAGGAGCCGATACAGTCCAATCCTTGATTTCCGATAGTGAGGAAACTCCGGTCACTGTCCTGGCTGAGGAAATGGAAAGTGGAGTTGACCTTTCCGCTGCGGCTGAGGATGCTTCCATTATCAGATTTGTCAATCAGATACTCAAAGAAGCGATTGAATTACGAGCCACAGATGTCCATTTTGAACCGTTTGAAAACGAATTGCGGGTGAGGTACCGAATTGATGGGGTTCTCCAAGCCGCGGCTATTCCGGCTGAAATCAGACGATTCCAGGCAGCCATTGTTTCCCGTTTAAAAATCCTGAGTTCTTTGGATATCGCTGAAAAACGACTCCCCCAGGACGGCCGGATAAAACTCATGGTCACTGGCCGGGAGATAGATGTGAGAGTTTCGGTTATTCCAATGATGCACGGCGAGGCTGTCGTCCTCAGATTGCTGGACAGGAGTGCTCCTCTTCTTGGTCTAGCAGAACTGGGAATGAGCGATCGCGACCGCCACCTCTTTGACAGGTTGCTCGATTTGCCCCACGGAATCATTCTGGTGACCGGGCCCACTGGAAGTGGTAAAACAACGACTCTTTATGCCGGACTCTCCAGAATCAATACCATGGAAAGGAAAATAATTACCATTGAAGACCCGATAGAATACCACCTGCCAGGAATTAACCAAATTCAGGTTCAGACAAAAACTAGTTTGACCTTTGCTCGGGGACTGCGCTCTGTCCTCCGCCATGACCCTGATGTGATTCTCATTGGCGAAATTCGCGATCTGGAGACCGCAGAGATTGCTGTCCAGGCTTCCCTAACCGGACATCTGGTTTTCTCCACCCTGCATACCAATGATGCGCCCAGTGCCCCTACCCGGTTGGTGGACATGGGAGTGGAACCCTACCTGGTTGCTTCTTCTTTAGAAGGCGTGATTGCTCAAAGGTTAGTAAGATTGATCTGCCAGGAGTGTATAGAAGAGGTTTCAGGCAAGGAAGTGGAATTACTCCGAAAACGGTTCGGGGAAGAACTACCGGCCAAACTTTACCGGGGTCGGGGTTGCTCGGCCTGCCAGGGAACCGGCTACTGGGGACGCACCGGTATCTTTGAGTTCCTCCCGGTGTATGACCAAGTTCGCTCCCTCATCCTTACCCGCTCTTCCGCCCAACGGATCAGGCAGGCTGGTCTACTCCAGGGAATGCGCAGTTTGAGAGAGGATGGCTGGCGGGTGGTCCGGGAAGGTCGGACTACAGTGGACGAAGTCCTCCGGGTGACCAAAGATGAAAAAGTCAATGGCCACGGCCTTGAATTTGAACCGTCTTCAATCTAACCAGGAAAGTTAAGATGCCAGTGTATCAATATAATGCCCTGAATCAGACAGGGGGACTAATTTCAGGAAAATTGGTGGCTCCCAGTGAACCTGTTGTAATTGAAGAATTGAGTCGCAAAGGGTTACGGCCGGTAGAGGTCAAATTGGCCACTGATGAGGCGACTGGAAAGACAGAAAAAGGTAGAACCGGCTCAGCTGGAACAGAAGTTTTCTTAAGGCAACTGGCTAATCTCTTGACAGCAGGCGTCTCTCTCAGTCGCGCCCTAAATATCATCGTTAAGGAAACAGTCTCGCCCACCCTCCGTCAGCAGTGGACCGCCATTAGGGATGAAGTGGTTGGTGGCTCCTCTTTAAGCAGCGCCCTGTCAAAGTGGCCCAATCTATTTTCACGAATTTGTGTAGCCATGGTCCAAGCCGGAGAAACAGGGGGCTTCCTTAATCTGGCACTGGAACAGGTAGCTGATTTTCAGGAAAGAGAGCAGGACTTAAAAAACCGGGTTAGGTCAGCCTTAATTTATCCTTTCTTGTTGGGTATTCTAGCCGCAGGGGTAATGGTTTTTCTCTTAGTTTTCTTCATCCCAAGGTTCTCCTCTATTTTCGCGGAGTTCGGAGCCTCCCTGCCTGTTCTCACCCGCGGGATTGTTAGGCTAAGTCAGTTTCTGCTCAGATATGGTCTTTTGTTGTTAGCGGCAGTAACAGTTATCTTCGCTGGAATCCGCCAGGGAATGAGTACCGAAAAAGGCCGGAAGGTGAAAGAGAAATTTATGCTCAGCTTACCTCTTTGGGGACCAGTACTCGCCCGGCTGGCGCTGGTCCGATTTTGCCGGGTTTTTGGCACTCTTTTGGCTTCAGGAGTGCCACTGGTGACGGCTTTGAATGTTTCCCGGGAGGCAGCTGGGTACACGCTTCTGTCTGAAGGAATTCAAACAGCCATAGATGAAGTAAAGTCAGGGGTCAGCCTGGCAAGAGGACTGGCTTGCCAGCGGCTTCTCTTTCCCCTGGCGGTGCTGGAAATGGTTTCTGTGGCTGAAGAAAGCGGCCGATTAGACAA
>JAMWDF010000003.1:10598-12690 GCA_023818865.1 Candidatus Omnitrophota bacterium | reverse complement strand
GATTGGCTGATACTTATGAAAAGGAAGTTGACCGAAATTTAAGGACTCTGGTTTCAATCATTGAACCGGCCCTTCTCTTCCTTATGGCCGGGATTGTTGGGGTTATCGTCATCGGAATGTTGCTGCCGGTGTTTACTCTCCAGGAACTGATTCGTTAAGTTTTTTACAGGAAGGAGAAGATATGGAGAACAAAAAGGGTAAGATTAGGAAAGCCGGTTTCACTCTGGTTGAGTTACTTTTAGTTTTGGTAATCTTGGCGACTTTAGCCGCCATTGTTGTCCCGAAGTTTACCCGCCGTTCAGAGCAAGCCCGGATTACAGCCGCCAGGACTGATATTGCCAATCTGGAAGTAGCCCTGGATACTTTTGAAATTGATGTGGGTCGGTTCCCCACCACCGAGGAAGGGCTTCAAGCACTCGTAGAAGCCCCGGCTGACACACCTAACTGGAAAGGGCCTTACATTAAACGGGGAGTACCCAAAGACCCTTGGGGTAATCCTTACCAATACAAATGCCCAGGCGATCACAACCCCAATGGTTATGACCTTTTCTCCTTCGGTCCGGATGGCCGTGAAGGTGGAAATGATGACATTGATAACTGGTCGGCCCAATAAGAGGAAAAACGGTTTTACCTTGTTGGAAATTATTTTGCTTATGGTCACGGTGGGAACAGTTCTCGCACTGGTTGCCCCTTCTCTAAGAACCTTCATGATAGCCAGGCAGGTAAGACACACAGCCACTCAGTTTCTTTCTCTAGCCGGCTACGCTCGTAGTCAGGCGATTGCTGAGGGAAGAACTTACCGATTGAATGTAGACCGCCAAGAAGGTCGTTTCTGGCTGACAGCCGAGCAGGCAGGCAGTTTTCAGAACCTGAAAAACGAGTTTGGCCGTATCTTTTCCCTGCCCGCGGGAACAAGAGTAGAGCCAGTAACTGAATCGCAGGTTGCTTTTGTCCCGGAAGTACCAGGTTTATGGCTGCCTGGCTACACTGGAAAAAAGGCGGAAGAGGGACAAATGTTTATCTCTTTTTTCCCTGATGGCCGGACCGAACCGCTTCGGTGGCGGTTGACTGACTGTCTAGGACAAAGCGTGACTCTTCTTTGTCAATCATCCACCGAGATTTTCCGAATAGAAGAGGAAAAGGCTCAACCTTGAACAAGAAAAACAAAACCGGCTTCACTTTTGTAGAGGTCATGGCTGCTCTTACCTTTGTGGCTATATTGCTTCCGGTGGCCTTGAAGGGTATTTCACTTACCAGCAGCCTGGTAGCTGAGATTAAACGGCGGGAACAAGCCCTTTCTCTGGCTCAAAATTTGATGACAGAAATTATTTCCCCATTTTCTTCCCAGGCAACAAGCCACCAAGGCGACTTTTCTCCTGAGTTCCCAGAATACCGGTGGAAGGTAGAAATTTTAGATAGGGAAGAACCAGGAGTGAAAGAAGTGAGAGTCACGGTTAGCTGGACAGCCAAAGCCAAAGATTTGGAGATTTCTCTAACAACTTTAATCTACCAGAAAGTTTCTTGAAAATGAGGCTTCTAAAAAGAGAAACGGTTCGCTCCGGATTTACTCTGCTTGAACTCTTGCTGGCCCTAGCCCTGGCGGCCACATTAACCCTTTCGGTTTACACCAGTCTTTTCACCGGTTATCGGAGTTACCTAAAAATTGAACAAACCTTAAAGCCTTTTCAGGAAGGGAACTTTGCCCTGGAGCTGATAGCCAGAGACTTGCTCGGAGCCCTTCCCCCAAAAGGGATACTAGCCGGACCATTTATCGGCCTTGCCAGTCAGCGTACAAATGCCGCTGGCCGGGCCGATACTCTTAGTTTCTTTTTTCAGCCAGCCCATACCTTGGAGGCTTCCCCTGGAATTGTTAAAGTTGCCTATCTTTTGGTGGAAGAACCAGAACCAAGGCTAGTCAGACAATTGAGGGTGAATTTGCTTTCTCCAGAAGAAACAGAACTGGTAGAAGAAACGCTTTGCCGAAACGTTATCTCTTTTTCTCTTCTTTACTCCGACGGCACTCAGTGGCTGGAAGAATGGGATTCCACCGCCCACCACGACGCCCTGCCGGTGGCTGTACAAATTACCATAG
>JAMWDF010000003.1:0-10563 GCA_023818865.1 Candidatus Omnitrophota bacterium | reverse complement strand
CCCTTCTAACCAGCGGGAAGACAAGAATGTCTTGAGTTTCAAGCGCCTGGTTTATCTGCCCTGCAGCGAACTTGGTTTGACTGAAACAAGCTCGTCTGAAAGTCAGCCTAGGCCGGGAGAGAATTTATGAAAAGACAGGGAACGGTCCTGATCGTAACCATCTGGCTCTGCCTTTTTCTGGCCGGGTTAGTTCTGGTGGCCGCCAGAAGGGTGCGAGCTGAAGCTCTGGCCAGCGCTAATCGGATAGCCACGGCTCAGGCTGAGTGGATTGCCCGGGGAGCATTAGCCTTGATATTAAGTCAGATTGACGGAACTGATGGTTATCGCCAGGTCGGTAAAGAGTTGTCCTGGGAAGCTGTGCCTTTAGGAAACGGATATTTCTGGACACTTAAATTTAACCCTAATGATTCCAGCCAGCCGGCTTTCGGCATTGTTGATGAAGCCGGTAAGATTAACCTGAATACGGCTGATGAAGACATGTTAATGAAACTTCCTGGGATGACTGAAGAACTAGCGGCTTCTATCATTGAATGGAGAAGCAGTCAACCTACCGCCGCCTCTCTGGGTGCCGGGGATGAGTATTATCTTCTCCTGAAACCGCCTTATTATTGTAAGCGGGGAGCTCTGGAAACAGTGGAAGAAATCTTATTGATCAAAGGAGGTAGTTTGCCGGTACTTTATGGAGAGGACACCAACAGAAATGGAGCGCTTGACCCTGCAGAGAATGACGGAGGAGACACACCGCCGGATGATAACGCCGACGGACATCTGGACCAAGGTATTTACCCACTGGTTACCGTTTTCAGCACCGAAGTTAATGTCAGTGGAGCCGAACAGAACCTCATCAATGTTAACAGCACAGATAGAACGGAAGTAATTTCTCTTTTGCAGTCAGTGGTGAGTCAAGACCGGCTATTCTCGGTTTTGGAGAAACTGAGACGGGGGAGACCTTTTAGCAATTTATTGGACTTTTTTCATCGCACCGGGCTGACTGTAGAGGAATTCAAACAGCTTGAAAATCAGATAACGGTTGGTCGACGAAGACGGCAGACCGGACTGGTGAATATTGCTTCCGCCCCCCGCCAGGTGTTGCTCTGTCTGCCAGGCCTGGAGGAATCAGAGGTGGATGCCTTGATTGCTAAGAGGGCCGCAGCCAATACGGATGTTTCCAGACTTTCCTGGGTGGCTGAAGTCTTACCCGGAGAAAAAGCGGCTTTGATAGGTGACTGGGTGACTACCCGCTCCTTTCAGTTCTCCGCCGACATTGTGGCGGTAACCGGCAATGGCCGCAGTTTTAAGAGAATCCGGGTGGTGATTGACGGTCGGACTAGCCCACCGAAAGTCATCCGATACCAAGATTTGACTGGTCTAAGCTGGCCGCTTTCCCCACAAATCATTCAAGCGCTTCGGGAAGGCAAAGAACCACCTGGCAGTTTTTCTCTTGCTGGGGAGGAGAAATAAGTATGTTCCTGCAAAGAAAATTTTTAGGAATAGTGGTAGGCAAATACAACCTTTCTGCTGTGGAATCTATCTGGCAAAAAGGACAGGGTTATCTCACCAGGAGCGCTGTCTGGCAATTCCCAGCTAATGGCTCATTCAATGTTTCGCTTGGGCAGCAGTTGGGAAAGTTTTTGCGCCAGAATCGGTTTAGCACTAGGAAAGCGGTAGTTGGCTTGCCTGGTTCCTGGTTAATCGTTAGGGAAAAAATCGTTCCGCCAACTGATCTGATTACGACCGCTAAATTGGTAAATCTGGAAGCAAAAAAGGATTTTGCTATACCTTCGGACGAATTGTGTCTTGATTTTATTTCCACCAATTTACCAAATAACCAGACGCATCTTCTGGTAATCGGAGTTCTGAAGAAAAGATTGAAGGAAATTGAGGATTTTCTATCAAGCGCTGGGTTGAGACCAATCGCCATAGTTCCTGCTTTCCTAGGGCTAACCAACCTGGTGGAGAAAACTCAGGAAAGTCTTGGGCTCTACCTGAATGCTGAAGAAATCGCTCTCGTGAGATTCTTTGGAGGAGTAATTCATTCATTTTACCGATTTCCAGTGGCTACTAGGCCAGCCGAAGGCACATCTTTTGACAGCTGGAAGAAATTTTTGGTAAGCGGATTGGACCGGGGACTGCTACTTTTTTCTGGCCTTCAGGCAACCGAAAAACTGGTGGTTTTTGATGATTATGGATTACCCGAGTGTCTCTGGCCATCCCTAAAAGAAATTCTGGGCAGGAGGATAGAATTGATCAAGAATTATCAGCCCTATTCACTGGCAATTGGACTGGCTGGTTTACCAGCTGAGCCGGCTATCAATTTTCTTCATCCCAAGACATTAATCCAAGAAAAAAAACCAGGAAGAAGGTATACTCGACCTCTGGTTTCCAGTCTAGCAGCAATGCTTTTAATAGTAGCAGCGATTCACTGGTCAATTACCCAGGTAGAGAAAAACCTTGGGGAAATTCGCCAACAGGTCAATCAACTCCGTCAGGAGACTGAAGAGGCGAGGAAAATTCAGGCCGGGCTGCAGGCGGTTCAACTCTGGCGGAACAGTCAACCTAGAATGCTTGATTGTCTCCGGGAAATTACCTTGTGTTTCCCTGAAGATGGTGGTATCTGGACAACCAGCCTGGCTATTCAGCCGGAACGAGGTGGGACGCTGATCGGAAAGGCTGAGAACGAAACCCAGGTGCTTGGGTTGCTTGGGCGGCTAAAGGAAGGGAAAACTTTTTCTGAGGTGAACCTGGTTTATCTTCGCCAATCTAGCAGTCAGTCAAAGCAAGTGGCTTACGCCATCAGCTTTACTTTTCCGCAGCCGGCTGGCCCAATAACCAGAACAAAAAACAGATGACCGATAATAAACGAAAATCCTTCTTGACGCTGGTCGCTACAATAACGGTCGGTTTTCTCTTGCTTGACCGGTTACTCCTCACCCCTTATCTCCGGAGAAAAGAAAGACTGCAAGAACAAAGGCAACAACTTCTCACTGAATGGCGACAACTTCAGAAAATCCGTTCTCGGGAGAAAGCCCTGGCAGCCGATTGGAAATCACTGGTAGAGACCGGTTTTAGATCGGATCAGGCAGCCGCGGTTATTAACCTTCTTTTTTCCATCCGAAGGTGGGCGGAAGAAGCCAGATTTACTCTCGTGGCTATCAAACCGGAGCGCCCAGTAAACAAGGGTGCACTCAGAGAAATAATCTTCCAGGTCTCAGGTACCGGAACTATGGCTGATATCGCTGCTTTCCTTTGGCGAGTAGAACAATCAGCCTTGCCGGTCAAAATAGCCGAGTTAAGGCTGGTCACCAGAAAGGAGGGGACAGACGATTTGAATCTCCAGATGCGGGTGGTGACCCTATGTCAGCAGGAGAGGAGTAAACAACCAGACAAGCAAATCGTCAAACAACAAGAGAGCGAAAATGAAATCTTTCCTTAAAGACAGGAAAAAAATAATCTTCCTGGCCAGCCTCTGGTTGATTCTGGCTAACGCGGAGAATTCTTTTGACCATTATCAAATCATTTCTGAACGGAATATTTTTCTGCCCCAGCGCAAGAAGCCGGACAAACAGCAGAAGTTTTATTCCATTTTGAAAGAAGCCCCGCCAGTGAATCCAGCCGCCAACATTGTCCTTACCGGAATCGTCAGACACGGTCAGGATTATCTTGCTTTTTTTGAGGACCGCCTCTCCCGGAAAACCTTGCGGGTGCGAGCTGGTGAAAACTTGCTTGGAGGCAAAATTCAACAGATTACCCTGGATTATGTTGAGTATGTGGCCAAAGAGACACCAGTGAAGGTGGAAATTGGCAAAACTCTGGCAAATTCTACTCCTCTGACGCCGGCAGGGCCGGTTAGTTCACCAGCTAGTCCCTCTTTCTCTTCAACTCTAGTTTCTTCTGGGTCAGATATTAGTCCTCCATCCTCAGATACCAGCAATATTGTTGAACAGATGAGGCGCCGTCGCCTTCAAGAACTTGGTCAACCATAGGAGTCAACGATGAAAAGGTTAAGAATTTGCTTGGGGTTACTTGGTCTTCTGGTTTTGGCCTTGGGAAATTCCCGAGCCCAGGAAAATCAGACAGAGACGGCAGAACCAACAGTGATTGTCCTCCCAGTCCAAACGCCAGAGCAAATGCCGGCCACCACTCCTGAACCTCCACCTCCATCCCCACCAAGAATTACCGAAGGACCAGCGACGCCGGCTAAAGGTATCCTGCTGAATTTCAAGGATGCCTCCCTGGATTCGGTTATGGAATATCTTTCTGAAGTAGCTGGTTTTAGTGTTGTTAGAGAGACTCCGGTGGAGGGGCGAATCACAGTGATGAGCCGGCAGCCTCTTTCGGTGGAAGAGGCTGTTTCCCTACTCAATATGGCTTTGAAGGAAAAAGGCTACGCGGCTATTGCCCTGGGACGAACCTTAAAAATTGTCCCACTCACCGAGGCGAAAAAAAGAAACATCCCGGTGCGGATGGGCAATGACCCGGCAGGCATTGAGCCTACTGATACTGTGGTCACCCAGATTATCCCAGTGAAATATGTGGATGTCACCAGGCTAAAGCAAGACCTGGCCCCCCTGATTCCTTCCTATGCTGAATTGGCTGCTAATGCCAGCAGCAATTCTCTAATTCTCACCGATACCCAAGCTAATATCCGGCGGATTGTGGAGATTGTGCGAGCGCTGGACACCACTATGGCCACAGTGGCTGAAGTCAAGGTCTTTTCCCTGAAATATGCCACTGCCGCCAACACCGCCAGGTTGATCAATGAGCTCTTCCGGCCAGAGCAGACCACCGGACAGGCCCAATCAGCAGGTGGTTTTCTGGCCGGCATCAGCCGCGTTTTCGGAGGTAGACAACCAACGCAGCCCTCTGCGGCTACCGGTCAGGAGAGTCAGCGAGCAGTTAGGGTGATCGCTACTGCTGATGACCGGAGTAATACCGTGGTGGTGAGTGCACCTTCGGATACCATGAGGGTGATTGAGGAAATAGTGAAAGAACTGGAATCAAGCCAGGAAGCAGACCAGGCAGTGTTCATCTACAGTTTGAAAAACGGTAAAGCAAAGAATCTGGAGACAGTCCTGAATAACCTTTTTGGCGCAAGAAGTAGTCCGGCTCCTGGAACCGCCACCAGGCAAACAACCACGGGTCGGACAACCAGTCCTTCTCTCAGTACCACCGGGCTTTCGCCTACAGCTACCCAGACAGCTGCCGGACTGGCCGGGCAGGTGTATGTGGTGGCTAATGAGGATACCAATTCTCTGATGGTGATGACCGCTACTAAGAATTTTGACACGGTTAAAGAGATTATCGATCAACTGGACCGGCCAGTACCCCAGGTTCTCATTAAGGTGTTAATCGCGGAAGTCACCACAGAAAAATCTCTGGATTTAGGCGCAGAGTTCTCTGTGCTGAATCTGACAGCAACCGGGCATGGCATGGAGGCCGCCACAACTTTTGGCAAGCCGGCTGAGGGAGGCCTGGTCATTTCTGTCCTGCAAAAAGATTTGGCGGCTACCCTGGCGGCTCTTCAAAAGTTAGGAAAGCTTGATGTTCTTTCCCGGCCTTACATTTTGAGCAGTGACAATCAGGCGGCTTCCATCACTGTGGGGCAACGAGTACCTTTCATCACCAACACCAGAACTACGGAAACCGGGCAGACCATCAACACCATCCAGTACCAGGATATCGGAATTATTCTCCGGGTTACCCCCCATATCAACCCAGATGGACTGGTCATCTTGGATGTCAATCCAGAAATCTCTGCTTTGACCGGAACAACCGTGCCAATTTCCGAAACAGTTAAAGCTCCGGTTTTTGCTAAACGTTCCGCCACCAGCCGGGTAGCCATCCGGGACGGACAAACCATCGTCATTGGCGGTTTGATGGAAGATAAGCAAACAGAAGATACCAAGAAAGTACCAGGGTTCGGCGACATCCCTCTTCTGAAGTATTTCTTCCGGCGCAGTACCACTGAAGGCACCAAAACAGAATTACTCATTTTTCTCACCCCCCATGTCGCAGCTCAGCCGGATAAACTGCAGGGTCTTTCTTCAGTAGAAGTGGAAGGCAGTCACCGACTGAAAAAAGCAGTTACAGAAGGGACATTTGACAAGCATCTGGAACTGATGCAAAAAAAGCCACTGGAAGAAAGTCAGGAAAAAGGAGAAAGATAAATCAAGTGAAAAAAATTTCCTCTTTACTTCTGGCTGCCTGTGTAGCATTGAGCTGGCTTGCCGAAGGTCAGAACCGATCAGTTTTGCCTGGTTTGCCTGGAAGAAACTTTTCGCGCTTAGTAGAGTTACTCTCTCAGCTTGACCTTTCTCCTGAGCAGAAGACAGAAATTCAGGCTCTCCGGTTAGAATTCAGAAATAAGATTCAATCTCTGCGAATCACTTCTGCCTCAGATAAAGAGATACGCGCCTGGCAACAAAACATAGCAAAAATCCAAGAAGAAGCTTTTAACCGCTTGTTAGACGTCCTCACTGAAGACCAGAGAGTAGAACTGGCTTTGCGGCTTAGCGTAACTTCCGAGACTAAGGGTGAAGAGGAAACAGAGAAGGTGGAAAAACTCATCTTCCTCCTGAAACAAGCAACCCCGTTAACCAAGCAACCACGCCAAGACAAAGCCCCTTATGAACAAGAGAGTGACTCTCCGCCGACCAATGAGGTTGACCGTCTTGTTCTGAGAGGCTTAAAAGAACAAAACATTGCTGCTTCGCCTTGGTGTTCGGATGAAGTCTTTATTCGGCGCGTGTACCTGAATATGATAGGAAAGCTACCCAGCCCCGGAGAGGTGCTGGAATTTCTAAGAGACACCCGAACCGATAAACGACACCAGCTGATTGAAAAATTATTCACCCGCGATGAATTCATTGATTACCAGGCAATGAGATGGGGTGATATTCTTCGAATTAAAGCAGAATTTCCGATTAATCTCTGGCCAAACGGGGCCGCAGTATATCACCGCTGGCTTCAAGAAACAATCAGAAACAATTTGCCATACGATCAATTTGTCAGAACCTTACTTACCAGTAGCGGCAGCAATTTCCGCACCCCGCCAGTAAACTTTTTCCGGGCTGTGCAAAATAGAAATCCTTCTGGGCTGGCGGAGGCAGTCGCTTTAACCTTCATGGGCACCAGGCTTTCCTCCTGGCCGGAGAAAGACCAAAAAACAATGGAAATATTCTTTTCCCGGCTAGGGTACAAGAAAACTGCTGAATGGAAAGAAGAAATCGTTTACTGGACCAGAGAACCATTGCCGGTTAACGAACTGGTGATGCCAGACGGTCAGAAAGTTTATCTTCCCCCGGATAAAGACCCGAGAAAGATTTTCGCTGACTGGTTAATCAGAAAAGACAATCCTTGGTTTGCCAGGGTAATAGTCAATCGAATCTGGGGCTGGTTTTTTGGCCGAGGAGTAGTTCACCCGGTAGATGACTTCAGAGCTGACAACCCGCCAGTAAATCCGCCTCTGCTTGATTATTTGGCTTCCCAGTTGGTTCAGAATCAATATGATTTGAGAGTCATTTACCGGTTAATTCTGAATTCCCGAACCTATCAGCAATCTTTCATGGGCCGACATTCGTTGGCTGAAAAGTATTTTGGTTGCTATCCGGTAAGACCGATAGAGGCTGAAGTCCTGGAAGATATGTTTCGCCAGATTTTTCAGATCAAACCCAGTTACTCCAGTGATATTCCTGAGCCTTTCACCTACATACCTGAAGAAAACAGTACTGTTTCCCTTTTTGACGGCAGTATTACTAGTCCTTTTTTGATTACTTTTGGCCGACCTTCCCGGGATACCGGACTGGTTTCAGAACGAAACTTAGAAGTGACAGAAAACCAGCGACTTTTCTTTATCAATTCTTCGCGGCTTAATGAATGGATTAGGTCCAGTCGTCTTTTCCAAGCCATCTCTGGAGCCAGCGGTTCTGACTACCGAATCGGTTTGAGCCTCACCTGGTTAACCATTCTTTCCCGGTTACCCTTGGAGGAAGAAATAACTGAGGCGCAAAAATATCTCCAGCGAGGACAGACAGGATTTCAGGACATTGTCTGGGCCTTAATCAATAGCAAGGAGTTTTCATGGCACCACTAATGGCAAAAAACTGGTCTTTACTAAGTGAAACAAAACTCTCTCGCCGGCAATTCTTGCTTATCTCTCTGAAAGGAATTGCTTTTGCTTGCCTTAGCCGTTTTGCCGGTCTCTCCTTTGCCTTTCCAGAAAAGAAATTTGGGGGCAAGGCTCGGTCAGTGATCCAGATCTGGATGTGGGGTGGACCGGCTCATCTGGATACCTTTGACCCAAAACCTGAAGCTGGCAGGAATTACTGTGGCCCGCTGGACAAACCAATTCCAACTAATGTGGACGGAATCAGAATTAGCCAGTTACTACCATTACTAGCCCAGCAGGCTGACAAATTCTCAATTATCCGGAGTATGACCCACGGAATTAACGGCCATGAGACCGCCGCTTACCGAATGCAGACTGGCCGGGAGCCTGGAGGTACCTTGGTCTATCCGAGCCTCGGTGCGGTGACTTCTCTTTTCAAGGGATATGATTTTGGCTACCAGGACACCATCCCTCCGTATATTGTTCTGACTACTTCCCAGGGACGCTTCTCAGAGACAGGTTTTCTCGGACCTAAATATCAACCTTTAGTCACCGGAGGAGATCCGAACCGGGACCCATTTCTTGTAGAAGGTTTTGTCCTCCAGGGAATTTCCCGGGAAAAACAGGTCCAGCGCCGCCAGCTGGCTGAGGCCTTTGACCGACTGGCAAAAGTTTATCCTGAACATCCCCTTTGCCAAAAGTTTGAAGAAACCACCGCCAAAGCGTACGAGTCTGTTCTTGGTGAAGCAATCAAGGTTTTTGATCTTACCCTGGAAAAGGCTGAGAGTAGAGAACGTTATGGAAGAACCTGGTTCGGCCAGGCCTGCCTGGCGGCCAGAAGGTTGGTAGAAAGGGGAGTTCCTTATGTCACCATCAATTATCCTGGATGGGACACTCACAAACGACATTTTGAGACCATCCAGCGAATGATGCCTGATTTGGACCGAGGAATGTCCACTCTGCTGGTTGACCTAACAGAAAGGGGACTGCTGCAGCAGACTATTGTCTGGTGGTCAGGTGAATTTGGTCGGACACCTCGGATTCAGTGGGAAGCACCTTGGTACGGCGGTCGCAATCATTATGGCCGATGTTTTTCTGTAGTTGTAGCTGGAGGCGGTTTTAAAGGGGGAAAGGTACTAGGTCGCTCTAACCGCACCGGAGAAGAGGTTGAAGATAGACCGGTTTATCCGGAAGACCTTCTGGGTAGCCTCTATGAACTCTTGGGAATTGATCCAGATGGGTTGTTACCCAACCCCAGAAACCTGAAAGTACCGGTAATGCTTCCCCCAAGAGCAGGTAGGTTACATGAAATCATGGCATAAAGACTGGAGAGGAATCATCCATTTCAGGAGACGAAAATTGACCTGGGGACTTCTGTTCCTCTTATTCTCCACCCGTCCCCAGGCACAAATAGAGCGTTTACCGCAGCTGGGTTATCTTTTCCCAGGCGGCGGCCAGCGAGGAACGACGCTGGAAATACTCGTTGGCGGCAGCCGTTTGATGAGAAGTAGTGCGGCGCTAATCTCAGGGAAAGGGGTGGAAGCGGAAGTAATTGAAGTTTTCCCTGCTCTTCGTTCCCTTTCCCAGGAACAAAGAAAAACACTACGGTGGCTGGTAAACAATGCTTACCGAAAATTAGCCGGGTGGCCAGTTAAAGAAACTCTGCCGCCAGAGGAAAACTCGGAAACACTTCCTCGGGCACCGCTTCTCCGCAAACTGGAAAATCCCACCAAGGAAGACCTTCAGAGAATTGTTTATGAGTACCTCACTCCTAAGAAAATTCAACAGTTTACTCCGGCGATAGCCGAAACAGTTCTACTGAAGTTGACTATTTCTCCTGACGCCGAACCTGGGTGGCGGCAGCTGCGCCTAGTTACTCCAACCGGTCTTAGTCAGCCGTTACCCTTTCAGATAGGCACCTGGCCGGAAGTGTTAGAACTGGAACCTAACGAGAAAAATTCTCCTCTCCCGGTTAAACTGCCGGTAGTAATCAATGGTCAGATTGAACCAGGTGATGTTGACACCTTTCGCTTCCAAGCGACCAAGGGCCAGAAATTACTAATCACCGTCTGGGCCAGACGGTTGGTGCCATTCCTGGCTGACGCTGTCCCGGGTTGGTTTGAAGCCCTAGCTACGCTCTATGATCGGAAAGGAAAAGTTTTGGCCTCGGCTGACTGCTATGAGTATGACCCTGATCCCGTCATTACCTGGATGGTTCCGGAAACTGATGAATACATATTGGAAATCAGGGATTCCCTTTACCGGGGCAGAAAAGACTTTGTTTACCGGGTATCTATCAGTGAGAGTCCCTTGGTAAAAAGCATTTTCCCAGCCGGGGCGAGGGAAGGCAACAGTCTTGTTCCGACTCTTTATGGTTGGAATCTACCAGTGGATAAAATTGCCCTAGATACTACACCTGGTTATTCTGCTTATCGGGAAACGGCTTGGCTGGCTGG
>JAMWDF010000119.1 GCA_023818865.1 Candidatus Omnitrophota bacterium | reverse complement strand
GTAAATCGCATTGTTTAGCATATGAAACAAACCTCCGAGGATGCCCACCGGGTTAGCCGAAGCAAGCCCCAGGACCATATAACCCACCTGGCTAACCGCGTGGTAAGCGAGCAACTTTTTCATATTATGCTGAATTAAAGCCATAAAAACTGCTGCCACAATCGTAACGGCGCCAATCAGCCGGAGAACAAACCAGAACATTTCCTGATAAGAAAAAAGGTCCAGGCAAATTCTGGCTAGAAGATAAATACCCAGAAGTTTATCCAGGGAAGCCGGAAGGAAAGCCATTACTGGCACCCAGGTTTTTTCGGAAATTTCCGGAATCCAAGTATGGACAGGCATTGCTCCAGCTTTCGCTAAGGCTGCCACTGTCAACGAGAAGAAAGCCCCGGCGGCCAGCCGTGAATCAATCGGAAGATGGATTCCAGAAAGGAATAAGGCTCTGCCGGAAAGAACATAAAGCAAAGACAACCCTAAAAGCAAGAAGGAATCACTTCCCCCGACAATAATAAAGGTTTTCTTAGCTGGATAGGCTGCCTGTGGACCAGCTAAATTGATCATCAGGTAAAGCGTAATCGCCAGAATGCCCCAAAAAACAGCTAACAAGAGTAAATGGTTAGCTACCACCGCGCCGATGCCGGCACCGGTGGTCCACAGAAGGTAACCATAATACTGATTGTACCTCTCAGGTATCATCGCTAGGCTGGCCCAAGAAATGACTAGCCCAAAAAAGGTCACTCCTAGGGCAGCCAGAGAAGCCAGGCCATCCCAGAGGAAAAGAGTGGAAGTGAAAACAGTTTTTGCAGAGAAAAGTTGACAGAAAAGGCCGAACAAAACCAGGGAAATAATAGTAGAAACTGCCCAGCAAGTCCCTCGGGCTTTTTCTGGCAAGAGAAGGCAGATTAGCCCTCCACTGAAGCAAACAGCTATTACTGCCAGAAGAAGTTCGTTCATCTCTTCCTCATCTTCTCTCTGAGTTTCTCGGTCTTTTCCTGGCACAGCCTGATAACCTCGCGGCCATCCATTATTTTTCGCCGATTGTCAGCCTGGTAAACTGTCAGCATCCTTTCTGTGCAACAATAACAGGGGTCAACACCTGCCAGGATAATCGCCACATCAGAGATTGTCTGTCCCAAACAACTTGCCCGGAAAGTAGGTATATTAACAAAACTGGGGGCTCTAATCTTATGCCTCACCGGCCGGTTTGTCCCATCACTGCGGACATAATGAAAAACTTCCCCCCTAGGGGCCTCATAATGCCCGATACCCTCACCAGGCGGAATTTCTCTCACTTCTACCTCTATCGGTCCCTTATTTTTTCCTAAATTGTCCAGACACTGCTCAATAATCTTGATAGATTCAAAGCATTCTAAGAGTCGAACCACCGCTTTGGCAAAGACATCTCCTTCCTGACAGGTAATCACCTGCCAGGCTACCAGGTCGTAGGCTGCGCAGGGACTATCTTTTCTCACATCTATCTTTACCCCAGAAGCCCGGGCAGTCGGGCCCACCGCTCCATAATCCTTAACGTCCTGGGCGGTTAAAACCCCTACCCCTTTTAATCTCGCAGCTAAAACCGGGTCGTCCAGAACTGCCTGAGTTAGCATTTCCAGCTTAGGTTTTAGTTCATCCAACACCTTCCTGATGACCGGAATATCCTCATCCCTCACATCCCGACGCACTCCCCCAATCTTCATCATGGCATAACTCTGCCGGTTGCCGGTGACCAGTTCAAAGATATCCAGCACTGGCTCCCGATATTTCCAGGCCCACATAAAAACAGTATTATACCCGAGAAAGTGGCCAGCCAGGCCTACCCAAAGGAGATGACTATGAATCCTTTCCAGTTCGCCGATGATTGATCGGATATACCTGGCTCTTTCAGGAATTTCCACCTTGGCCAGGTCCTCCACTGCATTCACATAGGCAATGGGATGGGAGGTAGAACAGATACCGCAGATTCTTTCAACCAGGAAAGTAACCTGGTCCCAGGATTTACTTTCACATAATTTTTCTATTCCTCGGTGGTTGTATCCTGCTTCCCATTCCACATCAACCACCATTTCCCCGTCACAATAAAGAGCAAAATATTCTGGCTCTTCCAGTAATGGATGGTAAGGACCAATAGGTACAACCACCTTTTTCTTCTTTTCCACCTTCTACCCCTTACCTATATCTTTATCTTGGTTATCCTTTCGCAGAGGATAAACATTTTCCGGCCAATCCTCTGGAAGCAAAAGTCGGTTTAACCTTGGATGACCCTCAAAGTTTACGCCAAAAAGTTCGTGCATCTCTCGTTCAATCCAGGCGGCTCCTTTGATCACCCCGGACAGAGAGGGAACTGCTGGCCTTTCTCGGGGTATAACCACCCGAAGAGAGATAAAGACATCCTGACTATCCAGAGAAAAGTGATAGAGAATCTCAATTCTGTCCAGGCAATCCACCGCGCTGGCAGTGGAAAACCGAGCGTCCATGACCCTGAAGACAAATTTAGCCACCTCCACCAGACTTTCCTTCTTGACAGTAAGATAAACCCGCTTGGGCGAATGGACCTTACCCTCTAAGATGCTCTCCGGAAACCTTTCTCGCAATAACTGAAAATAATGATTGCTCATTTCAGTTTTCCCAGAAGACTCACCAAACCAGCAATAATTGCCTCCGGTTTGGGTGGACATCCCGGTATCCAGACATCTACTGGAATGAGGCTGGAGATCGGCCCAGCCATAGGATAACCATCCCGGAAAATCCCTCCGGAGCAAGAACAAGCACCTATGGCTACGACAAATCCTGGCTTAGGCATCTGCTGGTATAACTTCTGGATCCGCTTAGCATTCTTTCTAGTCCCAATTCCGGTCACAAGGAGAACATCAGCGTGTTTGATACTCCCGGCCAGAACAATGCCAAACCGCTCCACATCATATCTGGGAGTCAGACAATCAAGAATCTCAATGTCGCAATTGTTACAGGAACCGGTAGAAAGATGAAACACCCATAAAGACTTCGTCAATGCCTTGGTTAACAAGTTCATACCTTACCACCCTAAATAGGCAAACAGGATGGCTGTCACACTAATACCAGTAAGCCATCCCCAGAAAAATTTCATCGCCTGGTCTATTCTCAACCTCGGATTGGTGTTCTTAATCAAAACCAGCAAAATGACAATTAGCAAATATTTGCCAATGGCTGAAGGGACCCGAGATAAGCCTGCCCAGAAATAAAAGACCAGGAAAAAAACCGCGACCGCAGTCAACATCCACCTGGTCAATTTGAAAATTCCTAAAAGTAACCCAGAATACTCTATCAGCAGTCCGGAAGCAATCTCTGTCTCTGCCTCAGAAACATCAAAGGGCACTCCCCCAATTTTTCCCTGGATAGTTAACAAAGCCACCCCGAAGGCCAAAAGTCCAGAAATTGAACCCACTGTCATCCCCTGAGCTAACTGGAGCCGGAAAAGGACGCCTAAGTTGGTCGTTCCTGCCTTCACCACCGGCACCAGCAAGGCCAGAATAAAAGGTAACTCATAACCCAACATCAACTTCAATTCCCGAGCCACTCCGACCGAAGCTAAAGGATTACCAGAAGAAGCGCCGGCCAGAATCAAAGAAAGAGAGGGTAAAACAAGGATGTAAATAAGGACAATCAAATCCACCGAGCTACCTGGCTGAAAGGCGGCCAAAAGAATCATTGCCCCAGCCGTGGTCACCGCGGCCAGACCGATCACTGGCGCTAAAGAAAAGAAAGAAGTAGCCGTCTCCGGGACTACCACTTCCTTTCCTAAAAGTTTAACGAAATCCGCCAGATTCTGCCACCAGGGTGGTCCCACCCGCCACTGAAGCCTGGCGGTCAGTTTTCGTTCCAGCCAGCCGGTAATGATGCCCAGGCCGAAAAAAACTACCAGGCTCACCAGCAACCAAAGCAGGAAAATCATAATTTTTTTACTCCGTAAAGCGCTAACCAGTCCACGGCTTTCACGACTAAAGTGTTATTAACTAACTGGAGATTCTTCATCTCTTTAATTTCCTCTTCCTCAACAAGCCGCAAAGCTCCATACGGACAAGTGTTTACGCAAACAAAACGTTGTTTGTCCTCCAGTCGGCTTTCCCGGCAGAGATCGCACCGGTCTTTCAAATAGGGAAGTAGTTCCGGCAGAATCGTCCCAAAAGGACAGGCAAGACTGCAACTCTTACAGGAAACACAGAGAAGTGGAGACCTTCTAACCGTCCCCTCCTGTTCTTTCAGCGCTCCATTCGGGCAAGCTTGAACGCAGGGATGGTTTTCACACCGCCGGCAAATTAAAGAATAGGCTATTTCCTCCCGGAGCGCAGTCAGCCCATTGTTGCCTGGATGAAAAAAGTAACTGCAGCTCACTACACATTTCGGGCAACGATGACAAATCTCATAATCAACCAGCAGTTTTTTCATTTTTACGCCCAAGCGTCTGGTTCGTTCTTGATCTCAGCAAAGGTTAATACTGGTCCGTCCTTGCAGACAAACCGGGTACCAATCAAACAATGCCGGCAATGCCCCACTCCGCAATACATTTTCCTTTCCATAGAAAGGTAAATATTCTCATCTCTGAAGCCCAGTTGAAGAAGTTTAACCGTGGTGAATTTCATCATGATTGGTGGGCCACACACCGCGGCGACTGCGGTAGAAACATCAAAATCAATATTATCCAGGGTACAGGTGACCACTCCTTCTTGATACTGCCAATTCTCGTCCTTCTTGTCCACGGTGAGACGAAAGTTCAGCCTCTGACAGGCACACAGACTTTGCCACTCGGTAAAAACTTCGTCTTTATAAAGGTAATCATCCGGGGTCTTTGCCCCGCAGCAAAAAAGAATCCGGTTGTATTTTTCCACCTGTTCCATTAAAGCGTAAAAAAGGGACCGTAAAGGCGCCAGACCGACTCCCCCACCCACTAGCAGGACTTCCCGGCCTTCAAAATCCTTCAGAGGATAAGCCCGTCCGTAAGGCCCTCTGAGACCTACCTGATCGCCAGATTTCAACCGGTGAATTGCTTCTGTCACCTTGCCGGTTTTCATCACCGTAAAATCTGTTTTCTCTTTCCTGGAAGGCGGGGAAGAAGGAGTGAAGGGAGCTTCGCCCACTCCGGGGACAGTCAGAAACGCAAACTGACCAGCGAGAAAAGAGAAAGGCTTCTCCGGGACCACCACCACAGTTTTAATAGTCGGTGTTTCCTGAATCACCTCTTCCACTGTCGCCCTGATAGGCTCATAGATGTTTGGCTGGTTCATAAATTACTGAGTTAGGATTCTTGCCGAAGATTTTAGTTAAAACCTTTCTTTTATCAATCCGGCCAGCACAGCCATCAATACATCGGCCGCAACCGGTACAACCAACAAGCCCAAAGTTTCCAGGCAGGTAAACGTACTTACAGGCCAATCTGTTTCTATATCTTTCATAGAGATGGGGACGAGGGGAAACGCCTGAAGCCATCCGGGCATATCCCGGAAAAAGACAGGCATCCCAGGTTCTCGCCTTCTCAAAAGATTCTCCTCTGCTTTGATCTTCCAGAAAAAAACAAGCGCAGGAAGGACAAATAAAGTTACAACTCCCACACTGAACACATTTCTGCCACACTTCCTTCCATTCTTCGGCCAGCAGTAGCGGCTGGATTTTGTTTGGTAAATCAGAAGGAAAATTGAATGGCTGGTTAAACTGGAGGACTGTCTCCTTGGCCTTATTCCGCATCTTTGCCTGCTGATGGAGCTGCTCTTCGCTGGCCTCAGATAAACCTGTAAGTTCGGAGAGAAAATTTCTACCTTTTTCTGAGCCAACTTCCAGGAGAAAACCTCCTTCCAGGGCACTTACATTGAGGTCAAATCCTTTCTCCGGATAAGGCTGAAGGCCTACCTTTTCACAGAAACAGACATCAATCGGGGCATAACAATCTCCGGAAATAATTAGGGTCCTTTCTCGTCTTTTCTGATAATTCGGGTCTTTAAAATCTGACTGAGCAAAAATCCGGTCAAGAACTTGAAGGCCGGCCAGGTCACAGGCAGTTACTCCCAGAATCACTCGGGGGGATTGTTCAGATAATCCTGGGAGTATTTCTTCGTGATAGGGGAAAAAGAAAAACTTTACCGGTTGCACTGGTCTTACCTGGGACCAGACAACCTGTTTTAGCTCCTCACCCTGACATTTCTGGTAATGAAGGAAAGAACCAGAAAGTACTGGAGCCATCAGTTCAGACTGCTGGCTCTTCTTTCCAAGAAAATTCACCCATTCCGAATAGGTGATGAAGTACCTTTCCATTTTCAAAGAGAGACCTCTCCTTTGACAAAAAAAAACGGCTAAACGTTATTTTTATATACCAGGAAAAATTTCCTGTCAAGTCCGCCAGTCATTTGACTGATTTGAGAAGATAAAGTTAAATTTTCTTAGGCCGAAACTCGTGAAGGTTTCTTACAAATTCCCGCAAGCCATGGAAGAATCTATCACCCAGGTAAGAAAGAGGGATGGCCGGCTTGTTCCCTTTGATAAGAAAAAGATAGCCGACGCTATCTTCAAAGCCGCCCAGGCAGTCGGCGGCCAAGATAGGTATCTCGCTGAGGACCTGGCAGAAGCAGTTACTGATTATCTGACCAGATACTTCCCGGGCAAAACTCCTTCCGTAGAAGACATCCAGGATTGCGTAGAACGGGTCTTGATTAAAACCGGCCATGCTAAAACTGCTAAAGCCTACATTCTTTACCGGCAGCAGAGAGCCAGGGTTCGCCAGATAAAAGAAGGGAGAATCCCAGAAGGCTTTATGGAAGAAAAAGAAGCCTGGGAAAAGGCACGGCTGATGCGAGATATTCGCTGGTCAGTCCGGCGAAGCGACGAACAATTTTCTCTCTGGGATAATCAACGAATTGTGGAAGCCCTGGTCCGAGAAACTGGTCTTTCCCCGGCTATTGCTGAGGTTATTGTTCTGGAGGTGGAGAGAGACCTGGTATCAGCCAAAGTCCAGAGTCTTACTTCTTCTCTCATTCGGGAGCTGGTGAATGCTAAACTGATTAGTTATGGACTGGAAGAGATAAGGCAGAAGCATGCCCGATTGGGGGTGCCTGTTTCCGATGTCCGAGAACTGATGAGGCAACCGAACGCTGATCCGGATGAGATTTGCTGGCGGTTGGGGGCGCATATTAAAAAAGAGTACGCCTTAAGTGAAGTTTTCTCCTCTGAGGTGACGGATAGTCATCTGGCCGGGGAGATTCACCTGCACCACCTGGGAGCAGTAGACCAGTTTTTTACAGTGGTTAAGTCTCTTTCCCCAGAGGAAGAAATCTTTGAGGCTTCGCGCAAACTTGCCCGGGCTGTGAGTGGTGAAATCTACTGGGACGTTCGCTGGCCGGGGGAAAGCGGTGGGGAGCAAGAGTACCCCTGGCCGGAGTATGTCACGGCTGGGCAAAGCCACTGTTTTCCTGGCCGGCAAGAAATTCGTTTTGGCCTTTACCTTTCCCCGGTAGAATCTTTTCCAGAAAGGAGCGGAGAGCTTCTTGGAGGGCTGAAGCGAA
>JAMWDF010000118.1:5243-7552 GCA_023818865.1 Candidatus Omnitrophota bacterium | reverse complement strand
TAGAGAGTCAACGGTGTTAATGTTTATGCCGGCCGGATACAAAGAACAAAGCTGAAGACAATAACTAGCCCGGGCGGAACCGAGATTTTGGTAGTTTGTCGAAATCTCTTTTTCGCCAGTTTTGTCTAAAATCTGATACTGGTATTTGGCCGTGGCAGACAAAGGAGCAGTTTTGTTGCCCGGAGCGATTCCTGCCGGCAGGAAAGAAGCTAAAGAAGTAACTTGTTGCTGAAAGGTTTCTCCTCCGGCCAAAAGGCCGCGGGTTTTGTTTTCTAATTCGGTCTCTCGGGTGGTAGTTTGGCGAAGAATTTTATTGATTAAATCTTCAATGATTTCGGTGATGGTTTGCCATAAAGACTTAGTTTCAAATTTGTCCTCTTCGGTTATTAATTCGGCCACCGGCTGATCTTTAATGGGATTTTGGGCTAAACAACCAGTTTTTTCAGAAGGAAGACTGAAGTAGGAACAAAGATAATCAAGATAAAAATCCCAATGAGTTTGAAAGACCGCATCCGCCTGTTTCTTCTATCTGCCTTCAATTTTGAGAGATACTTGTTATTTTTGTCGGCCATGGCTTTTGCCTGGCTGTTTCCTTTCTTTAGCCCAGAGGACTAATTTCTGGCAAAGTTCCTCAAATTCAATGCCGGCGGCTCTGGCCGCGTCGGGGTAAAGACTGGTCTGGGTGAAACCGGGGATGGTATTGATGTCCAATATCCAGGGGTTTCCTTGAGAATCGACTATCATGTCAATGCGAGCAAGGTCGCGGCAACCAAGCGTTTGGAATGTGCGGGTGGCTAGGCTGGTTACTTTTTGCAGACTTTCTTTGGATATCCCTGGGGGAATAGTATGGAGGCTGCCGCCTGGAGTATACTTGGATTGGTAATCGTAAAAACCCCCGGCTGTTTTAATCTCAATCACCGGCAGGCAAACAGGGGGATTATTTCCCAGGATGCTGGCGGCAATCTCCACCCCGGAGATATATTGTTCCAGGAAAACCTCCCGATCGTAGATAAGAGCTTTCTTCACTGCTTGGGAAAGACGATGTTTTGACTTGACTATAGAGATGCCGATTGTTGAACCAAGACTGGCAGGCTTAACCACCACAGGAAGCGAAAGAGCCATTTTCTCAGGCAGCCAGCCATTGTTCACAGGAACAAAAGCAGGGGTGGGCAACCCATGATAAGCAAGAATTTTCTTGGCTACCAGTTTATTCAGGCAAACGGCCGAGGCGAGAACACCAGAACCGGTATAGGGAAACCCAAGAGACTCAAGCAATCCCTGGATGACGCCTCCCTCGCCCATCCCTCCATGAAGGGCAATGAATACACAGTCTGGTTTGACCTGGAGTAGTTTCTTAAAGAACGAACCAGCCAAAGGGTCAAGGAAAAAAACTTCGTTTTTCTTTTTCCTTAAAGCCTGGCAAACAGCTCTGGCTGACCGGAGAGAGACTTCTCTTTCCGGGCTATCCCCGCCACCCAGGACAATTACTTTCATTATTCCGGAAACTCCCCGAGGCACTGGATTTCTAATTCCAGCTCAATATTATACTGTTTTCTTACTGCTTCCCGGACCAAACAAATCAGTTGCCATATCTCGGTAGAAGTCGTCCTGCCCGTGTTAACTATAATATTAGCATGAATTGGAGAAATTTGGGCCTGACCGAGGCGAAATCCCTTTAGTTGACAATCTTCAATGAGCTTTCCCGCATAATGGCCTGGCGGGTTTTTAAAAATAGAACCTGCGGTCCGGAAAGGTGGAGGTTGCTTTTTTCTTCGGTTCATCATCCGCTGAATAATTTTAGAGTGAATCTGTTTCCTTTCGCTTGGAAAAAGTTGCATTTCGGCAGACAAGATAAATTTTGATTCCAGCCCGCTTTTCCTGTAACCAAAGGGGATTTCCTGCCTTCGCAAAGAGACTTCCTTTTGGTCTTCATAAGCTGTTACTGAGATTATCCGGGAGGAAATCCACCGCCGTTTCAAACCGGCATTCATCCTGATGGCTCCGCCGAGCGTCCCTGGGATACCGCCGAGAAATTCTATCCCGCCGAATCTGTTTTGCAGACAGAATTTGAGAAGAAAGGCCAGACGGACGCCTGCTTCTGCTTGGACTCTTTCGCCCTGGGCCGTTATCCGATTCAGTAACCGGGTGGAAATTACCAGACCAGGGAAACCTTGGTCGCTGACCAGGATATTTGAACCTCCGCCAAGAATGAAAAAGGGAAAATTTTCTTCCTTGGCAATTTTAAGGAGCCTGGAGATTTCTTTAAAATTAACTGGGTACACCATAAATCTAGCCGGGCCACCAGTACG
>JAMWDF010000118.1:0-5233 GCA_023818865.1 Candidatus Omnitrophota bacterium | reverse complement strand
AAGGTAACAAAAGGAGCCAGGGGTATGTTTGACTTAAACCGGTGGCCAACAATTTCTTGAAAGTATCGGGCAAACTTTTCCGCCTGACCATTCATTGGTTATCCTTGATTTCTCCGAGAAGTTTTTTTTCTATAAATAACTCTTTTTAAGTAAAGACCCCAGGCTGGGGCCGGTGGCGGCGCCAGTTTTCTGTCCTGGGCTTGAAGAATCTGGGCAACCTGTTTCTCCGGAAGGCGGTGGCGACCGACGGCCACCAAGAGGCCGACAATATTTCTAGCCATCTTGTAGAGAAAACCGGTGGCTGTTATCTCTACCACAATCATTTTCACAGAAGGATCAAGGGTAAATCTAGTCTGGCGAAAAGTGATCCGCTTGATTTCCCTTACTGGGTCCCTGCGTTGGCTCCCGGTGTTTTGGAAAGAGGTAAAATTGTGTTTCCCTGTTAATAGGGAAGCAGCCTGTTTCATCTCCTTCAGGTCAAGAGGTTCAGTGATTACCCAGGCCGTTTTCTCCAGAAAGGGTGAAGGCCGGTCGGCAATCAAATACCGATAGGTTTTTTCCGCAGCCAGGTACCGACTGTGAAAAAAAAGAGGGACTTGTTTGACTCTTATCACCCGGATGGAGCAGGGAAGATGAGCGTTGACAGCAGCCTGAAGTTTTTCCAGAGGAAAGTCTTTCCCCAAATAGATATTGGCAGTATAACTCAGGGCGTGTGTTCCGGCATCAGTGCGACCGCATCCGGTAAGAGAAATTTTCCCTGGGGAAATACAAGAAATAGCTTCTTCCAGAGTTTGCTGAACCGAAGGAAGCGACTTCTGTTTTTGCCACCCGTGAAACAAACTACCTTTATAAGTAAGGAACAGCAGGTAATTTTTTCTCCTTTTTTCCATGGTAGTTAATTCATCAGGAGAATCCCTGTCCCGTGGGACATTTCTCGCTAGAGAAATATCCTAACCGGTGAAGTATTCCCAGATAAGCCAGCCATTTGGGAAAATTAGCCTGAAAATATTTGCTCAGGCTAATGGTTGGCTAGTGGCTGGAGCTACAAAGATTACTTTTCGGGGACATTCAGTGATACAGCGTCCGCAGTTATCACACCGGTCAGGATCAATCACCGCCAAGTTATTCTCCAGTTTGATTGCTTGGCGAGGGCAAACTCTAACGCATTTTCCGCAGCCCAGGCACCCTATCTGGCAAACCTTCATTACGCTGGCGCCACGATCGTGAGAACAGCAGGCTATATATACCTTTTTCTCTTTTGGCCCCAGTCTGATGATTCCTTTGGGACACTCTTTCTCACACCGGCCACAACCGGTACAGCGGTCTTCATCTATTTCTGGAAGGAGTTCGCCCAGCCGAATAGCGCCGAAAGGGCAGCTACGAACGCAACTACCCAAGCCAAGGCAACCTGAGGAACAGGCAAGATGACTATCATACAAAGCGTGTAAAGCGCGACAATCCATCAGGGTGTTTACTGTGAATCTTCGGGTCACCCGAGGACCACCGGAACAAAAAACTCGGGCGACTTGTTTGGCTTCCTCTGTTTCAGCTAGTCCAAGAAGCTGAAAGAGGTTTTTTTTGTTCTCTGCAACCAGAGCCACACATTTGGCCGGGGTTGTCTTACCTTCAGCTAACATTCGGGCAAATCCGGCACACCCAGCTGCTCCGCAGGCGCCGCAGTTTGCCTGAGGGAGTAAGGGCAGGATACTGGTGATGAGCGGGTTTTCCTCCACGTGGAATTTTACGTAAAAGTAGGTTAGAAACAAACCGAAGAAAAGTCCCAGTCCTCCCAGAATTAAACCGGCCATTAACTGATTGCTTGCCATACTTCAATTATACTACAAACTCAAGAAAATGATATAATGGGTTTTATGAAACCGCTGCAAAGCCCAAGGTTGG
Organism: Candidatus Omnitrophota bacterium; assembly: GCA_023818865.1. Taxonomy (GTDB): domain Bacteria; phylum Ratteibacteria; class UBA8468; order B48-G9; family DSTR01; genus JAMWDF01. The sequence goes on along the minus strand of JAMWDF010000118.1, from coordinate 3,334 downwards.
ATTCGTCAGAACTGACTCCGAGAGAACGTTTCATTGCTTGCCTACAAAGAAGGCCATTATCTGGTTTAGTGCCCCACTTTGAACTGGTCTTTTTTCTGACGATGGAGGCTTTCGGTCGGGTGCATCCCAGTCATCGGTATTATGCCCAATGGGACCAGATGAGCCCGGAAGAAAGGCAATTACACCGTCTGGATATGGCTGACATTTTTATTCGGACGGCTGAAGAATTCTCCCACAGCGCTATCTTTCTTCACCCCAACCCCAATACCTTGGAAGAAACTATCCGGCTTATTGATCTGGTAAGGGAGAAGACAGGGAAACGCTTTTTTCTTATGCTTCACGGTGATGCGACCTTGGGAATTCCTGGGGGAAATCAGATGGTAGAATTTTGCCACCGACTGGGCGAGGAGCCGGAGAAGGTAAAGGCAGAGGCTAATTTGCGAGTAGATCAGGCATTACAAAGAGCTGAGGAACTCAAAAAAAAGACGAGCCTGGACGGGTTTGCTCTGTGCGCGGATTACTGTTTTAACTCTGGACCATTCTTGAGCCCGGCAATGTTCAGCGATTTTGTTACTCCTTTTCTCGCCAGGTTAATTGAAAGTTATCGGCAAATGGGTTTTTACACCATCAAACACACTGACGGAAATATTATGCCTATCCTTGACCAGTTGATTCAGGCGAAACCAGATGCCCTTCATTCTCTTGACCCTCAAGCCGGAGTGGATCTGGCTGAGGTAAAAAGAAGGGTAGGTCAGCAAGTGTGCCTTATCGGCAATGTCAACTGTGGATTACTCCAGACAGGCACAGACCAGGAGGTGATTAATTCCTGCCGTTATGCTCTTCGTTCCGGGATGCCGGGGTACGGATATATCTTTTCCACTTCCAACTGTATCTATACCGGGATGCCCTTGAGACGTTATCACCTAATGCTAAAGGTGTGGAAGGAAGAAGGTGTTTATAAAGAAGGAAAAGACTAAGCTTTCTCCAGCCACTTTGAATTTACTGGAAGAATGCCCCAGATGTTTCTGGCTGGCTCTTCGGAAAAAAGTGGTCCGGCCAAGGGGACCAATGCCCTCGGTAGCGACTGGTTTAGATTCAGCCATTACCCGATATTTCCACTACTACCGCCAAAAAAAACAGTTGCCGCCTTTTCTCCAAGAAGCATTGCCTAAAGGTAGATTGGTGAATGAAGAACTGTTCGATCTCCGCTTCGGAATCAAAGCCAAGTGGCTGATCTACGAAGAAGAAGCTCAACCCTTCGTTCTATTAGGTAAGCTAGATGATTGTCTGGTGGAGGAGGATAAGTATGCGCCCCTAGACTATAAGACTCGCGCTTCTCCCCCAGGAGAAATTCATCCCAGTTATCAATTGCAGATGGATATCTACACCTTTCTCCTTGAAAACAATAAGGAAAAACCAATGCCGGTAAATAATCGGGCTTACCTTCTGTATTTTACTCCAAGGTTTTTGAAGGAAGGAGAAACTGCAGAGGTGATTGATGTCCTGAAGGCTTTTCCTTTTGAGTTTACCTTGAAATCTCTTCATACCAATCCAGACAGGGTTAAAGAAGTTTTGAGCAAAGCGATGGAGATAATCTCCAGCGAAAAGCCACCTCAACCTGGAAAACTGTGCGAGTTCTGTCGCTGGGCAGAAGACTGGGGAAAAGTAAGGAATCTTTCTAGGGATGAGGCGGAAAAGGAAAAAATCGCAGAAGAAGATGACTTTGATGATGGGTTACTTTTTCGCTAACCGACAGTATTTTCTCAGTTAAGATTATTTCATTTCCGCCGGCCAATCCGAAAAAGACAAAAGAAGAAAAGGAAAAGGATAACCGTCCATGAAATTACCAAAAAAATCCACCCGCTAAGTCGCATTCTCAACCCCTGATTTTTTCTGCCAGGCTTTGAAAACCAGAATGCCCAGACCGAAAAAAAGCGCCAGGAGAACTACTCTTACCGCGATGATCGCGGTAAAGTTTTCCTGGGGAACATCCTTGAGAGCAAGCACAGGTAAAGCTTGCTGGTAAGTCCAGAATCCAAGAATTGCCAGGAGGATTGCAGGCGTGATGTACTTGATAACAAATCTGTAGACCCGCGGTAAAGTAATGTCTGAACCAGAGTGCATTTCCTCCCAGGCCTTGTCTATGCCAAAGACCCAGCCAAAAAGAATGGTTTCCACGGTGGCGAAAACAACCAGAGCAAAAGTCCCTCCCCAGAAATCAAGTTCGTCTACCGCCCCCCGGCTTAATAGAAAAATTGATAGATGGCAAAGGACAAAACAGACCAGACCGAAAATAAGGGCTGCTTTCCCTCGGGATAGATTGAATTCATCTTCAAGGAAAGCTACGGCTGGCTGAAACAGGGAGATAGACGAGGTTAGTCCTGCCAGAAAAAGGAGAAAGAACCACAGAAATCCATAAAGCCTTCCCAGCGCAAAAGTCTGTAGCACCAGGGGCATCGTCACAAAGCATAGATTGAATGCTCCTTGCTGGGCGATGGTGGTAACTCCTTGCGGACCAAAGAAAACAAAGGCAGCCGGGATAGCAATAGAACTGCCAAGAATCACCTCAGCCACTTCGTTAGCGCTAGCCGCTGTCAGACCAGAAAGAAGAACATCCTGTTCTTTGGTAAGATAACTGGCATAAGTAAGGATGACTCCAATGCCAACGCTTAAAGTGAAAAAGATTTGCCCTGCTGCGGCTAACCATACCCGGGCGTCCCTGAGAGCCAAAAAGTTGGGGTTCCAAAGGAAACCCAATCCATTCAAAGGGGTCCAGTCCGGGTTAATTACTGGGCGGAGACTCAGTACCCGGACCATAATGCCTATCGCCAGGAGAAAAAGTACAGGTAAACCAATCAGACACACCTTTTCAATGCCTTTTCTGATTCCGAAATAAACAACCGCCACATTGAGCCCAAAGGTGATGAGGAAAAACAAATAAGCTGGCCAAAGGTTGGGAAAGTACTCATTACTCACCAGGCCTTGGTAACCCTGAAGGAAATTGTTCATGCTATTCTGGTCCACACAGTTCCGGTAATACCCAGTCAAGGAGAAAAAACTGTAGCCCAGAAGCCAGGATTCAATGTAAGTGTAATAAATATAGATTGTTAGAGGTCCAAATATGCCGATAACTCCGAAATACTTGATAAACCTATTTTTTCTCCAGAGGGTGTGAAATATACCTGGAGCAGTGCCATGGCCAAATCCGCCGCCATAACGGCCGATAGCGTCACTTTTGCGCAGCCGCTGCTGTAAGAGTTGTGACAACGACACAATCACCCGGTCGCCCACCGCATGGCCGAAACGGTCATTCACCGACTTAAATTCGTCGATA
>JAMWDF010000117.1 GCA_023818865.1 Candidatus Omnitrophota bacterium | reverse complement strand
GCCGGTTTGAGGGTGTAGTTCGGTTTGCTTCCTCCCCGGCGAACGCGGGCAAACCGGTTTGAAGAAACAGAAATGTAGTAATAAATAAAACAACGAACTTAGGAATTACTATTCGCATTCTTAACCTCCCTTCTGGTTTTCGTGAAGGTAACATATAAACAGGGCAGAAGAAAGAGTGCCACTACAATTTCAAAAACCAGCCCGCCGATAGCCGCAGCCGCCATGGGTTGTAGCATCTCTCCGCCTCCCCCCAAATTGAGCAGCAGAGGAATGAAACCTATAATCACCGGCACTGTAGTCATTACAATGGGCCGCAGTCCTAACATCCCGGCTTTTATCGCGGCTTCTTCAGGCATGAAGCTTTTAGTTTGCTCCAGCTGACCAATGAAAGTCAACAAGAGGACACCGTCATTGGCCAAAGCGGCTATTACTACTAAAATACCGATTATTACCGGAGCCCCCAGTGGCAACCCGGTAAACAATAACAGATAAGCCATGCCAGAGGCACAAAAGGGCACGGAGCCCAAAATCAGTCCAGGCAGTTTGAAACTATTAAACTGAACAGCCAGCACAATAAACGAGAATAGAAAGGCGAAAATGAGGATACCTAAGATGGTATTTTTCATTTCTCGCATCATCTGGGCCTGACCGCCGAAAGTGATTTCATAACCAGGCGGAATTTTTATCTTGGCAAGCGCTGTTTGTAACTTCTTTAAGGCCTGCCCTATACTTACGCCAGCCGCATCCATGCGGACCAACACCTGTTTAACCTGATCCTCCCGGATAATTTCCACCGGGCCGGTAGCCATAACAACCCGACTAATGTCTGAGAGACGAATATAACCATTCCGGCCTGCTTCAACAATTAAGTTTTCAACGTCTTCCCGCGAAATAATATCTGTTTCGGGTATAAGCACCCGGAGGCTGTAATACTCGTTTCCTTCTCGGAATTTGGTCACTACTGCTCCGGAGATAAGAGATTTCAAAAATGTGGAAGCATCCTCTACTGAAATTCCAAGGTCTGCAGCTTTGGTGCGGTCAATCCGAACTTGATACTCTGGTTTGGTCATATCCAAGGAAACATAAACATTGGTTAGTTCTGGCAAGTCATTAACTTTTTCTGCAGTTTGCTTGGCAAGGTTAAAAAGTTGCTCGATCTCCTGGCCTCTGATCTTCACTTCAATGTCTGCTTCGCCTAATTTCCGGATGCCCTTGACTTTCATCTGCATCACCATGGCATTACCGCCAGGTACTTGTATTTTTGCCACTTTCGGACGCAATTGTTCAATATATTTTTTGGTGGAAATATTTCTTTTGTTTCTTGGGACAAGTTGAATATCAATTTCTCCTTCATTGGCAATTTCGTAGGTATAAAGACCCCAGACCTTCCCGCCGACTAAAGTGAAGTAGATATCTACCAATTTATCGCCTTCAATAATCTCTTCCAGTTGATTGAGAATCTTATCGGTTTCCCACACAGAAACACCAGTAGGCAACTTCACTTTTATCATAATTCGCCCGTCATCCATTAAAGGAAGAAATTCACTGCCCAACCTAGGAAAAAGAAAACCGGATACAATCAGCACCAGGGCAAAACCAAAGAACACCAGCCACCGTTTGGAAATGAGAAATCTTAAGCCCCGGCCGTAGTTATCTGGGGCTCTATTGAAAAACCGCTCAAAACGAGAGAGTTCTTTGCGAAGGGAAGAAGTCTTTGGCATTAACTTTGCCGTCAACAAAGGAGTTACTGAAACTGCTACCAGCAGACTTAACAGGAAAATGCCTGCAATGACTAAGATCAACTCTTTAAATAACAAAGAGACCAATCCTGGTACCAGAAGGAAAGGAAGAAAAAGAGCCAGAAATGTGAGGGTAGCTGCAGTAATAGCAATGCCCACCTCTTCAGTGGCTCTTATAGTGCACTCTTTTTCTTCCAAGTTTCTCTGAACCGCTCGCCATCTGGTAGCATTTTCCACTACTACCACGGTATTGCTGAAAAGAACACCAATAGCAATTACTAGCCCACCCAAAGAAAAAATGTTAAGTGAAAAATTTGCTAATTTCATCAATCCGAAATTAAGAATAAGCGTTACCAGTAATGCCAGAAGCATTACCAGAACCTGCCACCAGGTGCCGAAAAAGAAATAGGTTACTATAACTACCAGAACGGCAGCCAAAATATCGGTACTTCGCACCCCAGCCAAAGCAGATTCAATGTAATCTGCCTGGTTTTCAATCATCCCCAGTTCTACCTCTTTCGGCAAGACAGGCTGGAGTTGTTTTATTCTTTGTTTAACTGCTTTCGCCACTTCCACGGTGTTAGCATCTGATTGCTTGAGGACGCTTAATTCTACACAAGGCTGGCCATTAAGACGGGTAATTACCCGAACCTCTTCGTGGGCGTCGGTTACTTCGGCAATATCCCGCACCAATACCTGGGCTTGGCCTTTTTTTGCTAGGACCACTGAACGAATTTCTTCAAGGTTGGTAAATTCACCCACAGTCCGGGTGATAAACTCCTTCCTCCCAGTGATAACCCGGCCTGCAAACATCTCTACATTTTCTTCCCGCAATCGTTTCAGAACACCGGCCAAAGTCAGGTTATACTTTGCCAGAGCCTTCTGGTCTAGATTAACTCTGATTTCTCGTTTTAGCCCCCCAGTGACTTCAGTTTCGGCAACCCCAGGGACCGCGAGGAGTTGGTCCTGGAGCCAGTTCTCAGTCCAACCTCTAAGTTTTACCAGGTCCCATTGGGCACTTTTGATAGTCAGCAAAGCCACCGGAAGTTGGGAGGGATCGGCTTTAATAACAATGGGCGGATCTATATCTGGGGGGAAGTCGCCTAGCTACTCTTGCCATAGCGGCCAAAGCATCTTGATAGGCAGTGTCTATATTTACACCGTACTTGAAGTTAACCAGGAGAGTGTACATTCCTTCAATGGAGGAAGATTCCAGGTAATCAAGATTATCCACAGTAGCCATCTGCCGCTCAATAGGATCGGCAATGTTTCTGTCTATTTCTTCAGGTGTAGCCCCATGCCACCAGATATGAACTTTAATCATCGGGTAGGTTATATCCGGAAGGAAATCTACCGGCAGACGGGCCAGACCATATATTCCTAAGACGAGGAGGCCTATAAGTACAGCGCTGGTTGCCAGATGGTTATATACTGCGTACCGAGTGATTTTCATGTGGGTTTGTTTTTTGACTGGTGTTTATTGTCTTTGTTCTGTTCCATTTTTTCCCCGGATTTCTCCTTCCCGGCCAACCGCACTTCTTGTCCATCTTTCAAATTCTCGCTACCTGCAATGACTACTTTTTCGCCTCTATTAATCCCCGTTATGATTTGCACTTCCCCTTTATGACGAATACCTGTTGTCACTTTGCGCCGAGTTGCTTTGCTGCCATCAATTATGAAAACCACCATTTCGCCTTTGGGAGTGATTAAAATTGATTCTTCAGGTATTACTAAGGCATCTTTTACAAAATCAATTTGCAGTTCTATTCTGGCAAACATTCCCGGTATAAGACTAACCTTGTCTGTTAAAGAAATTTCCACAGTTCGAGTACGCAATTTTTGATCAACATCCGGATAAATTCTCTCCACCCTACCTAAAAATATCTTATTCGGATAGGCATCAAGAGAAACCTTTGCCTTCATACCTCTCTTTATGCGGACCGCGCTAGCTTCTGGTACAGCAGTCCTTATTGCCAGCCAAGAGGTGTCAATCAACTCCAGAAGCGGCACCTTTGCCGCGGCCATGTCACTAACTCTTATGTAAACTCTGGTGATTATTCCGCTGAACGGCGCACAGATGGTGCATTCTGCCAGTCTGGCTTTTGCCACTTCTAATCGAGCAGATGCTTCATCAACCAAAGCCTTCTGTACGGCAAGAGCCGTCTTTGTGTACCCACTCTCAAGCATCTCTAAATGTTCTTTCGCCGCCTGCAACCTGGTCTGGACAGAGACGTACTCAACCCGGGCCTTTTCTTTTTGTTCTCCGGGCAAAGCTCCATTTTCCACCAGCCTGGTTATGCGTTCCAGGTCATTCTTAGCAAAGGTAAGGCTTTCCTCCAACTGTTTGACACTTTCGCGTGCCTTGGCTATTTCTTCCGGTCTGGTACCTGCCTTCATAGCTACCCATAAGGGAAATAGTTGGCCATCTTGCAGCGAGTGCCGCGTTTAGGATTTTTTCCTGGGCATAGACACTTGATAGAGCTGCCTGGTAATCCTTCCTATTTTTTAAAGACATTCCGGTGATACCCTTCTCAATTTTTAGAAATTCTTCTGTCTCAGCAATTGTTTCTATTGTCCCCTCCAAGGCAATGTCTCTCTCATTTTCAATGCCCATTAGGTTACATAAAACACGACGTTGAATTTCCAGAATGTTTTTCGCCAAGACAAGTCGGTGGTTGAGGTCCGCTATCCGGACCTCAACTCTCAATTTATCAACCGGGGCTGCTTTCTCAAACGCAATGAATTCTTCGATACGTTTCAGATGCTCAGCCATATTTCTCTGAGAAAATTCCAGAGACTCAATTACCTTTTCCTGAGCAAGGAGACTGTAAAAAACACTGGTCAGGTTAAAAAAGAGTTCCTCACGACTCCGGGCTAAACGGTTCTCTGCTGTTTTTACAAGAAGATCCGAAGCCATTATTTCATATCTAAGCCGGCCCCCAGTGAACAGGGGAATGAATAAGAGCATCTCCCCCGTAATGATATCCTGGCTGAAAACTCCCTGTTCACCATTTCTTCTCGCTGGTATCAGACGTTGAGCATCAAGGTAATGATTATACGATCCGGTCAGCCGAAGGTTGGGTAGCACCGCCCCTGACGTGAAGTCACGCCGTGATTGGGCTGCAACTTTTTCAAACTCCAAAGCGGCTATTTCCGGATTATTTTTTAGGGCAATCTCTTTACATCTTTCAAGCGTAAGTTTCTCTTTTTTGACAGCCATATCTTCGCTATACCCTACGGCGCAAAAAAAAGAGTAATAGCCCATACATCAATGCATTTCCTTTTTTCATCTTTTCTTCTCCGGTCTGCGGCGGATTATATTGGGGTGATATCCGCTTTACCACTGACACTTAATCACAGCCAATTCAAATCAAAAAACTAATGTATTTTCAGCGAATGTCAAATTTCCCTAGAAAGTATACAAAATTTTTTGTGCTTTTGCCTTCATTGTTCTTCTTATCCGTCTACCGCTGCCTTTTCTCGTTCTAGAACATTCCCAGTTTAACACGCTCAAATACTAATTTTAAACAATTGCCTTCGGTCTTAGATTCCGTCCTAAGGTGTGGGGTATTTAGCGGCTTATCTAATATTTACTCAAGATATATTTGAGACAGACTCAACCGTGACAGAAACCGGTGATGAATAGGAAAACGGGTTGGCTCTCACACTTCTGAGCAGTAGACCGGAGATGAAGCCGCGGGTATATCACCCCGACCTATTTCAGCCAAAAGTCATCTGATAGAAGCCGTTTCCTGAATGAGGTGAACAATTATTTATTCAAAAACTTGGCTTTATTGCATTCATGGTTTTTCTCAGGGGCACCTCCAAGAAGTGGACCCTTTTCTGAAAACATTTTACAGTAACTCTGGGGTTAACAGGGAAAGAAAATTGCCAGGGTAAGCAGAAAACCACTGAGCTGGATTGCTCTGTAAATTTCTCAATTTCAGTAGGCTTACTTCCTAAAAAGAGGGCTGCTTCTATCCCTTTTTTCCTTAATTTTTCATTCCCTATGGTGTAAGTTCAGATTTATAAGGTCTGTTGACAAACAGGCAAAACCAGCGTAGTATAAAATTGAAAATGGAAAAAGGGCTTAGGCTCAGAATAGTGGGAGTGATTGTCGCAGTACTTTTCTTCGTAACCCCTTTTCTGAATATCACCCACCTCTTTTATCATCCTGAAGTAAGCGAACAATGTTCCTTGTGCTCCTTTGCAAAAATTTTTTCCTCTTTCTCTTTTTCTGCATTTCCTGAAATCGTATCCATAGTATTTGTTGTTACCCGTTTTCAAGTAAGAAGTACCTTCTCAGTTGAAGAATTTTCTCCACTAAAATTCTTTCCGCGCGCCCCTCCTTATGCTGATTAAAGGCTTTTGAGCATCTTATCCAAATATTAAAGGGCATAAGGAGGGCTTATGAGGTTTAAACCTGTTCTATTTCTGCTACCTTTAGCCGTTGTGGCATTGCCGATTTGTGGCAGTACCCAAACATCACAAATAGAAGTTCTAAAAAGGGAGATACAGGAGTTAGAGGGACAACTAAGCGAAATAAAAAAACTATATGAAGAAAGAATTTTGCAGTTGGAAACAAGAATTAAAAATCTAGAACAACAACAAGTCCAGTTTTCTGAACCGGCCCAACCTACTTTTCCCTTTGGGAAAAATTCTTCTGTAGCCTACCTCCCAGATATAAGTTTCATAGGAAACGTCATTGGTTCTTTCGGTACTACCCAAGACAACAAAATTTACCTGGACGGTATTGAATTTGCATTCGGAGGGTATATCTTCCCTAATGCGAGAGCAGATGCCATACTGGGAATCCACAGACATGAAGACCATTACGAAACTAAATTGGAGGAAGGATATATTTCTTTTTTCAATCTTCCGGGCAACTTTGGCCTTCAAGCAGGCAAGAGATTACTGGATTTCGGCAAGATAAATCAGATGCACCAACACCACTACCTGTTTGTTGATAAACCTCTGGCAACAGAAGCATATCTTGGCGAACACGGTATGATTGGAAATGGAGCGAGTATCAACTATCTGTTTCCTTTGCCGTTTTTTCTGCAGGCTTCGGTGGGTTACTGGGTACTTGAAGGGCATAAATGCGAAGGGGGACAACTCCATAGTTTTGCGCCCACAGCTGATGCTTTTAACGCCCGTCTATGGAGTTCTTTCTCTCTCAGCGAGGGTACTGAAATGGAAATAGGAACAAGTTATCTTAAAGCGAAAGGACCCCACTACTCTGATTCTCTGGAAGATGTTGACGACATTAACCTCTATGGGTTTGACCTAACACTAAAATATCAGGGTTTCGGTTTCCAACGTTTTCTGTTCAGAAACGAAGTTTATTTTCTGCAGAGGGATAGACTAAAACCTGGAGAGATAGCCGATGAATGGTGGAGGAAAGGTTTATATTCTCTGTTAGACTATAGGTTCAATCAATACTGGGATGCCGGTATCCGTTATGACTGGGTTGAATCTCCCGGCGTTGAAAAAGAACCTAACCAAGGATATTCATTCTTTCTAACAAGAAGTCTCACAGAGGCCACAAAATTCAGAGTCCAGACAAGCTATCTTACAAGAGAAAAGGATTGGCGATTTTACGTTCAGGCTCTGTTTGGCATAGGACCACATTCCCATCCGTTGGAATAATGTTGAAAATATGTTGGAGCTTACAAGAAGGAGGCTGAAGATGAAAAAGATAATTCACCTTATGAGCTCTTTGATAGCGATGAACACAATTATTTTTGCAAAACCATTGAAAGTGGTAACAACATTACCTGATTTTGCGAACATTGCTAAAGAAATTGGAAAAGAAAAAGTAATAACCGCGGCTCTAATGAGAGGGACG